>CAZSIW010000026.1:0-12937 GCA_964606755.1 uncultured Elusimicrobiales bacterium
GCCCGATGAACAGGTACGCGTGCGGGACTTTTCCTGTTTTCATCTGGCCGAGCAATATTTCCTTGGCTTTCTTCTGGCCTATTATTTCGTTAAACGACATTTGTCCACCTCGCAGGAAGAAAATGCGCCGTTATGCTTTTTTCCGGCGGATGTCGCTCCACGCAAGCGGTCATATTTTATATTGTTTTGATTTTTGCAATGGGCTCCATATTTCCTGCGGTTAAGCAACCCCTGCACGATCTCGACGATCTTTTTGTGAGTCATGTCTATCATTCTCTGGGTGTGTATGACTTTTATCCTTTTCGGATCGGAATCGGCGGTTTTCAGGTAACCTTCTCTGACCTTGTTGTGGAAAGCGAACCTCTCGTTTTCGAGCCTGTCAAAAGTATGCGAAACGTTTTTAGCCTTCTTAAGGCCCCTCTTCACGTTGTAATCGAGCAGCAGCGTGATGTCGGGCTTGAGCCCTCTTGAGGCGATAGAGTTCAGCTTGCCGATGGTGCCTAGGTCAAGATTTCTCGCGTAGCCCTGGTAAGCCACAGTCGCGTCATAAAACCTGTCGCAGATGACTATCTTGCCCTGCTCAAGCGCGGGTTGTATCATCTCTTCGACATGTTGCGCCCTGTCAGCCTCAAATATAAGGAGCTCTGCCAACGGGGTGATGTTGCTCTTTGAATGGAGAAGGAAATTCCTTATGGTCTTTGAGACCCTTGTTCCGCCGGGTTCCCTGGTCTGAACCACGTCGCAGCCCTTTTTTTTCAGGTATTTGAAAAGAAGCCTCGCCTGGGTGGTCTTCCCGCAGCCCTCGCAACCCTCAAAAGTGATGAAAATACCATTTCGCATAAAAATATTCTATCAAAAATGAAAGCGAGGTGTAAACCCGTTTCAATTTCGCCTGATCCGGCTATTCAGAAATTATTGGAGGTTGCTGGACCTTCAGTGAGAAGCAGTTTTCTTCTGATAAGGCAATGTGCCGATATAGCTTCCCAAAACGTTCGGGGTAATCACTATTTTCTTGCAGGAAAGTTTTTTCCTGGCTTTGGGCGGAACCGCTTTCACGGCCACGTTATACTCGGTGAACACATTTATGCATGCTGTTCTCGTGATCTGATAACTCTCTTTGGCTACGGTCGATATCTCTTTTAACCCCGCGGACATTATCTCAGCCGTGCTTCCTATATTTTCCAATACCCTTGAGGCGCCGTGATTCTTTACATCCAGGTCCCTGTACACTCTTTTGCACTTGTTGCTCCAGTTCCTTTTGATCTCGCCCATATTCTCTCTTCCTTCATTTATCGTTTCATTGAAGGCGCTGATGGCTGTTCTTATTTCGCCGTTATAAGTAGCAAGTTCCTTAAAGGAATCCATTTTCTGGACACCGTCCATAGTTTTGTTCATGTTGTTTTCCCAGCTGTAGTAATATCCCTGCATCATGTCGCTGTATGACCTGCAGATGTTCAGCATTTTGGTCTTCTTGGGGAAACTGACGTGGAGCTCGTTCTGCAGGCGGCGTGAAATTTCCTTTAGCACGTGAATAAACGGGTCGCTCATTTCTTCCATATTCATAATTGATCTCCTTGGCTTCCAAAATTTACTGCTTTTTTGTGTAACACAAGCAGCTTGATGCTATATAAAATCAGGTTTCGCTTGTAGGTTCACGGCTAAGGCTCGCTCAAGCTGTACGATCGTGCGCGTCTGCTAAATACTCCTCCCAACTTGCAGATTTAATACAAAATCAAAAACCGATTGAACTATCACAGTATTTATTCTCATGTCGTGGATTTAAATTCGCAGTAAGTTCGTGGTTAGGTTGAAATAAAAGGTAACGGTTCCTTTAAATCATTAAAATCTCATATAATAATCTTAAATCTTAGAATAATTATATCATTTTATTAAAAGTTAATCAACTCAGTTATTCTTTAATTTGCTCATGCTGCAAAAATGCATTTCAATAATATACTTCAAAATACTTTATCTTTTGTGTTTTAAGGTATGCCGGTTAACAGGATGTGTCAGCGTGTTTTGGGCGGTTCTTCGGGCTGGGACAAATGCGCCTGGACGAACTGCATGTTGTCGTTGTTTACAAGGATGAGGAGAACATCGCCTTCTTCTATAGTGGTTTTTCCTGAGGGGATGATGAAGTCGTCGCCTCTGGCGACAAGGCTTATGAGGCTGTCCGGAGGCAGTTCGAGGTCCGAGATGGGCCTGTTGATTATCCATGCGCCGTATGGAACCATGAAATCTATGAGCCGCGCGCTGATGCTCTCGTTCTGTTCGAATTCAAGAGGGTAACGTTTCTTTGGCACGAGCGGCGTGTCAACTTTGAAGAGTTTCGCGAAGAACGATATGGTCGTTCCCTGCAGGAGCGTGGAGGTGATGACCGTAAAAAAGACTATATTGAATATCAGCCCGGCGTTGTGCACCCCGGCTAGCAGCGGGAACGTGGCAAGAATGATCGGCACGGAACCCCGCAGGCCCACCCACGAGATGAAAGCCTTCTCGTTGAACCTGAATTTTGTGGGCATGAGAGTTATGAAAACGCTGACGGTCCTTGCGACGAAGACGAGGAACACGGAGACTATCAGACCCGGCACGGCGACGTCCACAAGGCTGGACGGAAAAACAAGGAAACCCAGCACAAGGAACATCGATATCTGCATCAGCCAGGCTATGCCTCCATGGAAATGCACAATATTTTTCCTGTTTATGAAGTTGTTGTTGCCCAGCATCAGCCCCGCCACGTAGACCGCGAGAAATCCGCTGCCCTGTAAAACAGAGGCGACCGCGTAGGTAAAAAGCACGATCGAGACCGTGAGCACCGGGTAAAGCCCGTCGTATTCGAGCTTTATCCGGTTTATGAAAACCACCGCGCCCCTGCCGATCAAGTAGCCGGCGAGCGCGCCTATGCCCATCTGGAGGAAAAACAGGGGCAGTATCGCGGCGGTCTTTGTGGTGTGTTGTATGATGGCGATGAGCGAGAGTGTGAGAAAGACCGCCATGGGGTCGTTGGAGCCGGACTCGAGTTCAAGAAGAGGAGTTATGTTTTCCTTGAGGCTCAGGTGTTTGGACCTTAGCACCGAGAAAACAGCCGCCGCGTCGGTGGAAGACACGATGGAGCCGAGCAGCAGCCCCTCGTAGATCGAGAAGCCGAAAACCCACACGCCGAAAAGCCCCACCAGCGCCGCCGTTATCAGCACGCCCAGAGTTGCCAGTGCTATCCCCTCGCCCAAAACAGGCCTCACGCTTTCCCAGCGCGTCTCGATGCCGCCGGAAAAAAGAATGAAAACGAGCGCGACGATCCCGACATACTGCGCTATTTTCGGGTTATGGAGCGACATGCCCACCAGCCCCTGTGAGCCGGCCAGCATACCGATGAACAAAAACAGCAGAAGTGAAGGCACGCCGAGCCTTACCGAGGCCTTGCTCGCTATGATGCTGACTATCAAAAGTATGGAGATGATCGCAAGAATGTGTTCCATGTGTTAAAAACCAGGTTACAGGTTTCAGGTTACAGGTGCCAGGTAACGGCAACATCAAGACACCAGGTTTCAGGTTATAGGTTACAGGTGCCAAAAGCAGGTTCAATGTTTTACTGACACCTGTAACCTGACACCTGTCACCTGTCGTTTATGATCGTCCTCGTCGGGTACGGCATCACAATGCCTTCTTTTTTGTAGCGGGTGTTAAGCCTCTTGATGAACTCATGTTTTATCAGATACTGGTCGGCGAACTCTCTGGCCCTGAGATTGACGGATAATTCTATCTTCGAGTCGCCGAAATTATTGTAGCGGACGGAAGGCTCGAAATCCGGTATTCCTCCGGAGACGGTGTTCATTACATCTTTTGCCACCTCATAGGTCGTTCTCTCGACCTTTTCAAGGTCGCTGTTGTAGTGGACACCGAGATTTACGGTAAGCGATAACTCTCTGTCCGGCATGTGGAAGTTCGTTATAGTTGTCTTGGTCAACTTGTCGTTCGGAATGAGGATTATGTTGTTCGAAAGCGACCGGATTTTCGTGGTGCGCCAGTTTATATCGGAAACATGGCCCTCTTCGCCGGACTCGATCTTTATGTAATCCCCGATAGAGACTTGTTTCGAAGCGATGATGTAAAACCCGGCAAAGAGGTTGCTCAGAGTGTCCTGCAGCGCGAGAGCCACCGCTATGCCGCCGACGCCCAGGGTCGCCAGTATGGGTGTTATCGAGACGCCCAGCCCGTGCAGCGCCACGAGAATACCCGCCGTACAGACAAGTATCTTTGCGATGGTGTGCACGAAAGTCGGCATGTAGGGTGTGTCACCCTTGTTTTTTGAATAACTTTTGATGAGACCGACCGCAATGTTTGCCGCCGCCAGGGTTATTGAATAAACCGCGAGAACAAATATTACTTTGCCTGAAATATTTATGAACTTGGCCGAAAGCTCGGAGTATTTCAGGATAAGGTAAACCGCCAGCATCAGGCACCAAACGACGGAGGGGTTTTTGGAGGCGGATATTATTATATCGTCGACTTCGGTCTTTGTTTGTTTCGCGATAGCGGAAAGATAGCGGAAAATAAAGCTCCGCAACAAAAGCCCGAGGCCGAGAGTGACAAGGAATATAATAAGAGGTTTTACCAGATAAGCGTACTCACCGAAAACCGTGAACATGGGCGCGAGTCCTTTAAGAGTGGGTTGTTATGAAAGTTTTAACAAAAAATGAACAAATATTCAAGGAAAAGTGTTTACAGGGCAGTGGTCGCACGAGTCGTTTGGAAACATTGCATGTTGTCTCTAACGGGATTTACTCAGTTCTTTTTATTTGAAATAAGCGTCAAAAAGAGATAGAATTTTTCTATCATGGCGCTTGATATTAATTGGTGAGAAATACTGTTTAAATCCGCCGGAACAGCTGGATGTGACATAAGATGCAATATGACTGTAAATCACGGAACTCCTTAGGTTAATTGTTTAAGAGCGGTCCCTATCGTTCCTGAAAACACGAGAAAAACGGGTAAGGCAATGAAATGTTTAAATGACTACAGAATTGAACAAAAGATTGTAACATTGGCGCATTGTGATGTTATGGAAAAGAAAGACGAGCCAGCATCATTTGAGATTGACGGTATTAAATTCTCTCATTGGGAATTTAATTACGCTGAGGGTTGCAAAACTGATGCTTGGATTGCAATTTCAACGATAAAAGCGGTAAAGTTTGACGAGGCATTTAATGAATTTAGCAAGAAATTGTCTAAATTAATACCTAGAATATCTTTAATTTCCCAGTGTTATAATGAATATATCTCTGAACCATTTTTGATACACAAAACAGATAGTGACACAGTATTTTTTAGATCTATCAGAGATATTGGAGCTGTCGGATTGATGTTTAATGAAGAAGGGCGAGAAGCTTTGGAAATATTACAAAAAAACACAGAAATACCTGATGAATTTTATTACTACTGGAAGGATGCTGTCAATACGACAGGATATTCTGCAAAATTACTGCTTATATTTTCTGCGATTGAGGCATTGGCGAAGAAGAACGGGAAAAAGGATTGGAGTCTAATCAAGGGTATTCTTGGTGAAGATTTGACTAGTGAATTGTTTGAACAATCAAATAAGGGTCTTAGACATCGTTTAGTACACGGAGAATATTTTCATAATCAAGATCTGGGTAAAAATTATCTTGAGCTTATACACAATAAAGTCATCACATATTTTAATAAAGAGATATTTTCCAAGCCTTTGATATGTGAATATGTACGTAATCCTCAAAGACATTTTTGGGGGATTGGGAATAAACAAGAATGCCTATTATTTTTGAGAAGAAAAGATGGTAATAATTCTTTTAGCCTTAAGGATTTATTGAATGAGTTTAACTTGCAATTCCCCTCAGCTTGCTGAGGGGTAACCGAATATTCCTTCTCCCCTGGTGGGAGAAGGCGAGGATGAGGGGGCTAAAATAAAGAATGTTCACTTCAACATCACCCTCACCTCAATCCTCTCCCATCAAGGGAGAGGAGGGAAATGGATTCCGCTTGATACCGCCCAGCTTGCTGGGCGGAGGTTTATTGAGAATGAATTTCAGCCACCCGAAAAGTATGAGGGTATTGGTTTCGATAAGCTCAAGGATACATACTAAGCGAAAAGAGACGAAAGCAGGAAGACATGTTCGGCAGATAAGATTGCAACAATTTCTATAAACTGATGCATGTTTCTTAACGGCACATATTGTTCAGCTGCGGAGCAGCGGAGTATTAGAGGCCCGTTCGCAAGAACGGGTAAAGGGTAATAGAACACGACACCGCCCCGCCTCTTCCGCCCCTTCGGGGCGGAGCATTTCGGAGAGCGAAAAATGTCCAACACATATTCTAATCTTTTATATCATACCGTTGAAGGACGGCAGCGCCCCTACGGGGCGCGGGGGGTGGGGTGTGTGCGTACCCCGAGTTTCACTCGGGGCTTTAACACATTACCCCTTTGGGGTATAAGCCTATTGAGTCATATTCTATAATACGACAAGTTATTAATAATTGAGTGAGACATATTTAAACTTTGCACTGCATTTGTGCTCACGCATTAAATCCTCGAAAAATACATACCGTTGACATCTTGAACACATCAAACCATAAAATCCTTTAATTTCCAATGATATTTTGTTTGCGAAAATACGCCTAAGCCCACCCATTAGCCCTGGACTCTGGGCGAAAATGGGGCAAAACTTGGGCAGGATCGGGGTGAAGTTGGGGCAGAAATGGCAGAGAAAAGAGAATAGAGGTTAGAGAATAGGGGGCACAAACTGGGCAAGAATGGGGCACGACCGGGGCGCAGTTTGGGCAGAACCGGGGCAATTATGGGGCGTAATAATGGGCGGATTCTGGGCTGAAATTGGGCAGTAAGTGGGCAGAATCGGGGCGCGTTTGGGGCAGAAATGGCAGGGAAAAGGGAATAGGGATTAAGGAATAGGGGCACAAACTGGGCAAGAATGGGGCGCGACTGGGGCACAATTTGGGCAGAAATGTAGAGAAAAGAGAATAGAGTTTAGAGAATAGGGGGCGTAATTGGGGCACATTTGAGGCAAAAATGTCAGGGGAAATGGAATAGGGATTAAGGAATACGGTGCAAAATTTGGGCAAGAATTGGGCGCTAACGGGCGCAGTTTGGGCAGAACTGGGGCAAAAAAGGCAGGGAAAAAGGATTAAGAGGCATAACTTGGGCAAGATCGGGGCGCAATCTGGGCAGAAACTGGGCAAGAATGGGGCGCAATTGGGGCATAATTTGTTATGGATTTAGCCAGTGACTATGTGGGATCGGCACGGAAAGCTCACCACCAAGCCCTCATATGGAAGCTGAATGGAAGCACCATGGGAAGCAATTCTGAAGCAAAATAGAAGCAGATTGGAAGCAATTTAAAACAATTCATAGACATCTTCGGAGTGGAAGTCAGGGTGTTATGTAACGCAAGTTCCAACCAAATGCCCCAGACTATTTTATACTTCTCGGATTTTACGCCACGCTGCAAAGATCAAGCAACGTTTCGATGTTCTCGATGAGCTTATCCTTGTTAAGCGGCTTTTCGATATATCCATCGGCCCCTGCGTCCATTATCTTTTTCTTTGTTTCCTGGGTTGAATAGCCTGTCATTGCCAATACTTTCGTATTGGAAAGAGATTGATCTTGTCTTATCAAACGGCAAACCTCAACCCCATCAATACCGGGGAGCTTGAGATCAAGTATGACAAGCTCGGGTTTTTTATCTGCCATCAGTTTCCCCGCGGTAAAACCGTCTTCAGCCTCGTAGATCTTCCAATCTCTCCATTTCTGCGCAATTGTATTCATGGTATATTTACGAATTGCGTTATCATCTTCAACGACCAGGACTACAGGACCAGTCTTGAGCATCTCTTCAGATATAGGAAAATTGTATTTCTCAAGAAAAGTTATCAGGTCTTTTCTTTTTATCCTCCTATGCCCTCCGGGAGTTTTATGTGCTTTAATTCTCCCGGCTTTCACCCAGTTAATGACAGAGGTAATGTCAACTTTACAGATCTTTGCGACATCAAAGGTGGAAAATATGTCTTTCATGTTGCCTCCTTGCTTCAGTGAACGTATATAATTTCGAGCCTGATCTCCTTCTTTTGGTTCATCAATTGAATTATATCACTTTATACGACTATGTGACAAATTTGTTTGAGCGCGTCCCGTTTTGTCAGAAAATAGTGGAAACGGGATATTGTATGGGTCCGATATTTGTAATAACATATTACCGTTAAGTCTCCGGCTGGTGTTCCGGAAAAAAGGAGGATCATCATGGAAACTACAATCGATCCAAAAATTCACGCCGCGCTTGAGCTTTTGAGCAGTGTAGCAAAGGAAAAAAAAGAAGAAGTGCAGAAACTCGTTAATGACAAATATCAGAACGTGAAAAGCGTTGTGAGCGGAGCTACGGAAGCGACAAGGAGCGCCGTAGTGAAATCGCCGTGGATGTTTCTTGCGGGCGTAGCATCTTGCTTTTTCTTAGCCGGGTTCCTGTCCGGGCGTGTCAAACGTCAGTAAAATATAATTCGCATTCAAAATTCAGTATTGCATTTTTTTTCGCGCTTCGGATTTCGAATTTGTTTTATTGGAGGTTGTCATGATGCACTCGATATGGTCGGGCGCAATCAGTTTCGTTCTGGTCAATATTCCCGTGCACCTGTATACCGCGAGCGAAGAAAAAGCCCTGAGCTTCAATTATCTGAACAAGAAGACTTTAAACCCTATCAGGTACGTCCGGGTCGACGCGTCGACCGGGGCGGAAGTGTCGTACAAAGACATTGTCAGGGGCTACGAAGTTGAAAGAGGCGAGTATGTGGTTATCAACGATGATGATTTCAAGCACGCCAGCGTCAAGAAGACGCAAAGCATCGAGATTCTGGGTTTTTACGAAGAGAAAGATATAGATATCAAGCTTGTAGAAAAACCATATTATCTCGAACCGGCCGAGGGAGCGAAGAGGGCGTACGCGCTCCTGCGCGAGACGCTGGCAAAGACGGGGAAGGTCGCGGTGGGGAGATACGTCTTAAAAACAAGGGAACATCTTTGCGTGCTAAAACCAGAGAAAGATGTGATCGTCCTCGTAGAGATGAGGTTCGCCAGCGAGCTAAGAAGCCCAGCCCAGCTTGATCTGCCGAGGGGCGAGCACGTGGAAGAAAAGGAGCTGGAGCTTGCCGTCCGTCTCGTTAACGAGATGTCAAAACCTTTCAAGATAGATCAGTTCAAGGACGCTTATGCCGAGGAGCTCAAAGCCCTCATCAAGGATAAGGCCCAGGGCAAGGAATATCATGTAAAGCTGGAAGAGATGGCGGTAACCAAGGTAAGCGATCTGATAGCCAAGTTGAAAGAGAGCCTGGATCATACCGCGGAAGGCACCAAGGGCGCCACAAAAACCCTGGTCGGAGCGGCCGCACGATCAGGCTCGCATGTCCATGCCGGCACACACAAAAGGCAGTAACGGCAGGTTACAGGTTTCAGGTTTCAGGTTATAGGTTGCAGTATAAACCCGAACCGAAACCAGTAAACTACAGGTGCCAGGTTTCAGGTGACAGGTTACAGGTAAAACCTGAACCGAAACCAGTAAACTGCAAGTGCCAGGTTTTAGGTGACAGGTTATAGGTAAAACCTGAACCGAAACCTCGTAGTTGGTTTTTGATGTCGCTGGCACCTGACACCTGAAACCTGGTTTATTCCTATGCCCGTCACCTTAAAAAAATACAAGGAAAAACGCAATTTTCAGACCACGCCCGAACCTTCCGGGGAAAAGGATCTCCTGAGTTTCGTCGTGCAGAAACACTATGCCAGAAGTCTTCATTACGACCTGCGCCTTGAGCTCAAGGGCGTGCTGAAGAGCTGGGCCGTGCCGCGCGGTATCTCGATGGACCCTCGCGACAAGCGCCTGGCGGTAATGGTGGAAGACCATCCTCTGGATTACGGGAAGTTCGAGGGCAACATCCCTGAAGGTAACTACGGCGCGGGCAAAGTTGAGATATGGGACAGCGGCACATACTATATAGATCCTTCATTCAACCGCAAGCGCACCGAAAAAGAGTGCGCGGCCGGGTTGGCAAAGGGGCATCTCAAGTTCATTCTCTCCGGCAGGAACCTAAGCGGCACGTTCTCTCTCGTAAAACTCAAAAAGCCGGGGAACAACTGGCTGGTGATCAAACATAAAGACAGCAACGAGAATAGCCCTTTGAAAAAAGCGGTCTCTTCAAAGCGTTCAGCCGCGTCCTCGATCTCCAGCACCGTGACCGCGCCGGTTCTAAAGGATATCCCCGCTCTCGACACATTACCACAGTCGGATATGCCGGCTTTTGTCCCGCCGATGCTCGCGAGAAGCGTAAGCGACGCCTTTGATTCCGACGAGTGGCTGTTCGAGATAAAGTGGGACGGTTACCGCGCGATAGCTGAAATAAAGAACGGCGCGGTGCGTATTTATTCCAGGAACGGCAAGAGTTTTAACGAGAATTTCCCTTCCCTTGTCAGAGAACTTCAAAAATTTCCCTACAACGTAATTATAGACGGAGAGATAACGGTGGCGGACGAGCGCGGCGTTTCTTCGTTCCAGCTTCTTCAGCAGTTCCTGAGCGAAGACGCCGATAAACGCAAAGGTGATCTTCTCTACAACGTCTTCGATATCTTATACTTTGACAACAGAGATCTGCGATCTCTTACATTGCTGGAAAGAAAACGCATACTTCAACAGGTTGTTACCGGTATGAAAAACGTGAAGCCCTGCACCTATATTCTCGGGCACGGCAAGGAGCTTTTTCGGACGGTCTCACAGGTGGGTGTCGAAGGGATAGTGGCAAAGAGAACGGACAGCCGGTATCTTTCCGGTGTGCGGGGCGACGACTGGCTTAAAATAAAGAGCTTCAAGCGGCAGGAGGCGGTCATAGGCGGGTTCACGAAACCTAGGGGCGGACGGAAATATTTCGGCAGCCTCGTGCTGGGTGTGTTTGACGGCGACGTTCTTACTTTTATCGGCCACGCAGGCGGCGGGTTCGATGAGAAAAATATCGAATGGGTGTATCATCTCCTGGAAAAGCTCAAAACTGACGTCTCGCCTTTCGAAACGCCGCCGGACACCAACGCCCCGGTTACCTGGGTAAAACCCGAGCTAGTCTGCGAGGTGCGGTTTGCGGAATGGACTAAAGACGGGCTGATGCGCCAGCCTGTTTTTGTCGGTCTGCGCGATGATAAAGACCCGCGCGAAGTGATCAGGGAAAAGCCCGTTGCTCAAAGTCCGGCGGGGATATCTGTCAGGCGAAAAGTTTTTCAGGTCTCTAACCCGGAAAAGGTGTTCTGGCCGGACGAGGGCTACACCAAGAACGACCTCGTCAAATATTACGAAGCCATTTCGGGTATCATACTGCCGTATTTGAAAGACAGACCCGAAACGCTGCGGCGCCATCCCGACGGCATAAACGGCAAGGAGTTCGTCCAGCGCAACGTGGCGCGTTTACAGCCCCCGTCTTCGGTAAAAACGGTCGACATCACGGTAGAGAGCGAACACAACATGACGTCACTGCTGTGCCAGGACAAAGAGACCCTTCTCTACATGGCCAACCTCGGCTGTATAGAACTTCACCCGTGGCTTTCACGTGTCGGGCATCTGGAAAATCCGGACCATCTGGTGCTCGATCTCGACCCGCTGGAGATCTCTTTTGACAAGGTCAGAGAAACGGCGCTTGCCTGCCACGAGCTGCTCGAAGACATCGGAGCGCGGAACTTCTGTAAAACCTCCGGCGCGACCGGCATGCACGTATACGTTCCTCTGGGCGCCCGGTACTCGTATTACCAGGCGGAAGAGTTTGCGCGCATAGTGGTCGTAGTGGTCCACCGCAGGCATCCTGATTTTACCAGCAAGGAACGCGACCCCAACAGAAGGAAAGGGAAGGTATATCTCGATTATCTCCAGAACCGGCAGGCCCAAACGGTAGCGGCCCCTTACTCGCTGAGGCCGCTGAAAGGCGCGCCCGTGGCGGCCCCTCTAAAGTGGGAGGAATTATCGAAGAAAATAGATCCGCTGGATTTTAACATTAAAAGTATTTTCCCGCGTCTGGACAAAGTGGGCGACCTGTGGAACGGCGTTGACGGCCCCGGCATTGATATGCGTTCCTGCCTTGAAAAGCTGGATAAAGTTTACAAGGAAACAGAGTAAATCTGTTTTATTTATTTGAAATGTAGTATAATCAAACCCAAGATGCCGAGAGTATATTCCGCCGTTAAGATCACCCCCGCTTTTCCTTTTAAGTCCTTTATATTCTTATTGCTTATGTTCTGCACGCCTTCAATTTCGCTTCCTTCAGAGAACAGTGCCGCGGTAAATCCCGATCTGAAAGCAATTGCCTCGCAAAGCTATACCGAGGGCAACTACAAAAAAGCCGTTCTCTATTATGTCAGGGCGCTGATGATCGCAAAGGATGCCAATAATACAAAAGAAGAGCTGGACGTGTTGCTGCGCCTCGCCGACGCCAGCTATAAAAGAGGCGACATCATCGGCACCCTGAACTATTACAATATGGCAGGCGATACCGCCAAACAGCTTAGAGACGCCGGCAGTATGGAGAAGATATCGTTAACCCTTGGAGATATATATTATAAAAACGGGAATTATGACAGCGCCATTAATTACTACAACGAAACAATAAAGCTGTTGTCAAAAAGCCAAAAAGAAACGTCAGGCCTGCTCCTTAAGATCGGGGAGTGTTATAAAAACAACGGAGAATATGACCGGGCCCTTAGCTACTATAATGACGCGTTAAGCATGTATAACGAAGCCGCGGACAAAGACGGGATGTCAGAGGCATGCAGGATGCTGGGAAAATTGTCCGCGCACCTGGGCGCGTTCGAGGATTCTCTGCTATATATGGAAAAGGCAACGAACCTTGAAGTTGAAACAAAAAACTATGATGGTTT
>CAZSIW010000027.1:0-7330 GCA_964606755.1 uncultured Elusimicrobiales bacterium
TTGAGCGCTATCTGAATCTCTGTAGGATAACTTCCGTTGGGAAGCGTGTTGCCGACGCTGTCCTGGCCATTCCAGGCCATAGTACAGTTTGCGTAATAACAAGTGTTGCCCGGCAGAAGAGCGTTTAACTGACTGCCGTCTATCCAATTTTGCATTGTAGCGTCATACCCCGCGCTGTATTTCTTCTGATCGTTCCAGGACAGCGGCCCCAGTAGACCAGGCTTCTGGTTTATGTACTGCGTATAAGTGGAGTTATTGATAGGTAAACTTGAATTGGGATTTCCGTTGGCGTCGACCTTCACATACATCAGATTGTCCGGGGTCCAGTAAAATATGCCGTTATCGAACGGCTTCCATATTGTTCCTGTAGTTGAATGAACAATAAACCTTGCGCTTCCGCCATACTGATATAAATTGTTGCTTTGGCTATTGCTTGTGCTGGCTGGCTGAACACCCACAATGTACCTGAAACTGATGTTCACCTGGTTACTCATGGGGTTATTGTTTGAGATAGTCAATGTGGTAGTGCTGAAAACGAGACTGTCAATATAAATGGGCGGCATCTTGCTTAAAATCACGTTTACACGGTTCCCTACCGCTGTGCCGGCATCGCTGCTGTTAAATGTTATACCGCTTCCACCGGATAAATACCCTTTAGAGCTCACGTTCATTGAGTACATATATTGGGATAAATCAGAGGTTACGACCGAGACTGAATCAAATTCAAAGTTGTAGTTATAAGAATTCCCCCATTGGTCGGTGCCCGTTTTCATCGTTGCGCTGGAAGTCGTTGAACTCATAAATACAGAATTGCTCATGTTGTAGTTGTTATAACTCTGAGGGTCGTATAAGCTGATAACGGCGCCTGATACAGGCACGGATGATTGATAATTGTAATACGATTGACCATTGTTAGTGCCGCTTCCTGTCATGACAGCATAAGTGCCGTCTGCTACACTCCCCCTAATGGTGACGGTAATGTTATTTTTCACAGCCGCTACGACATTAGCCGGTATAACCACGCTCGTTGAGAAAGTTACACCGTTTTGCAGACTTAGCGGACCAGTATAACTACGAGGGTCGACCCCATAAACCCATGTGCCGTTGTTGTTCAGATCAACAAACGCTTCCAGATAGAGTTGCTGCGGGGAATTTTGTGACGGCGAATTTGGCACGCCTGTAATAATAAAATTACCTGCACCAACCAGTGTGACCGGGGTTCCTACTACCTGCCCGTTGCCGAATTGGTCGCCCTGTATCACCTGCACTATTATCTTGCTGTTTGCTGCCGGGCCTGTAACACTGCCGGTGATCGTATTTGAACCCGTGACACTGCTGACATTACCCAAAGGGCTTATATTAAATGTTATATTGCTCGCCGATGGTGTCACGGTCAGAGGGCTGGTTAATCCTCCGTTCATGCCAATCCAGTCAGAGGTTATATTAATCCCCCCGGTGAGGAAATTGCCTGCAACGTCAAGCACTGCGGCTACATAATATTGCGATCCGGAATTAAGATTGGGAATAGTAAAACTTTGAGAAGAATTTGGATTGGGATAGCTTGAAAATGCTAACCAGTAATTTGAACCTGTAGTTGAAGGCACCGCTGTTGAGACTACAACATATAAAGTGCCCTGTGGAATATTTGAACCAGTAAAGTTAATCTGACCCTGAATACTGCTCCCGCCAGCGATAACAGGGCTGATACCGGAAGTGATGTTTCCGGTAGGCACATTGATTGAGTCAACTTCGCCAGAATTTTCTCCCGGGTCATTCAAACCATTACCGTTTTCATCCACAAAAACAATCAACTTACTGTACGTGCCTGGTTGCAGGGAACCGATCAAATAGCTTCCCGAGCTGATATTACTTCCGCCGCCGTAAGTATCATTTGATGACAGCGGATTATTATAAGTGCCGTTAGGACCTGTTAGACGAAATGTCACTGTCCCTGTTTGTGTGCTGTTGTTTGTGACAAATCCTGAAATCGCTCCGGCATCAACTAGAGTTAAATTAACCGTTCCCGTGCTGCTACCGATTGAAAGAAACACAGGATTGTCGGCGCTTCTAAGTGGGTTATGAACCGCCAATTGGTAACCCAGAACCGGATCAGTGCCTGTCGGTTGGCCGTTTCCATAACAGTCTCTGAACGCCCTGATGTAGTATGTTGCCGGGACGCTTAAATTCCCTATAGTATAGTTCGCGGAAAAACTCGTCCCGGATGTGGCTATACTGCTTGATGCAAAAATCGCTGTTCCAAAGGAACTGGTTTGCGTAGAAACCTGGACAATTAATGTCCCCGAAGAAGTCATTCCAGAGGTATATGAAATCGTTCCCTGGATAATGGCAGCAAACGAACTAGAGCACGCTGCCATTCCGAAAATAACGATTAAAAATGACGACCTGAGTAGTTTTTTAAACATAAACCAGCCTCCCAAAGACTATTTTTTAATCAAAAAAATAACCAGGGATATAATTTCCCCTGGTTAACTAAATAAAAATAAAAACGTAAGTCGACGTTTTGTTTTGTGCTGTTGTATTTCGCTTCGAAAGCATTATGATCATAAAGAAAAAAATCCTTTATGCTTCGATTTTACATATATTAAAACACAACTTTTTCCAACCGGTTTACATTAGATTTTTTGATTGAAAGTCATCAGTAATACAGTTATAACCTATCGATGTATATTTGTCAATGCAATAATAGAATACTTCATAATTTAACAGCAAATAACGTTGAAATTTGAATAAAAATAGCATGCCGGTGCCTTTAGTCACAAGGACCTAAAACAAGCCCAGAATTTCACTTAGAAGAACCTCTTTTTGCTGCTGGGCAACCATGTCTTTGACCGAGACCGCGTTCCTCTTAAGCTCTTCCTCACCGAACACGACCACCGTTCCGGCGCTTATCCTGTCGGCAAGCTTGAACTGGGCCTTAAAGCTCTTTGACGCAAACGGCCCCTCGACTGTGAGATCATTTTTCTTAGACCTCAGCTCGCACGCGAATTTAAAAGCGTCTTTCTCGACAGAAGTTCCGGAGACAGCCACGAATACAATTCTTCTTTTATTTTCAATGATATTAGTTTTAAGAGTATCGCAGGCGATTATAACCCTCTCCTGACCGAGCGCGAAGCCCATCGCGGGCGTCTCCGGCCCGCCAAGCTCATGTACAAGACTGTCATACCGCCCGCCCGCGGCAACGGTGTCCTGCGCCCCGAGTCCGGGTGCGCGTATCTCAAAAATGGTCCTGGTGTAATAGTCCAACCCTCTGACCAGTTTGTGGTCAACGACAAACTCCACCTTTGCGCCGGTAAGCATCTCCCTGACCTTTGAAAAGTTATCGCTGCAATTCTGGCAGAGACAATCCTCCATTTTAGGGATATTGCCCAGCTTATGGCTGTCTATTTTGCAGTCAAGGACCCGTAATGGGTTTTTATCTATCCTGCGAAGACAGTCTTCACACAGATCGGGGTGAGCCTTCAGATAATCAACCAGATTTTTTCTGAAGTTTGGCCTGCATTCTTTGCAGCCCAGCGAATTTATATGAGTCTTAAGCCCGGTCAATCCCACGGAGTTCAATATCTCAAGGGCAAGCACTACCACCTCCGCGTCGCAGGAGGGGTCGGGGTTGTTGAAATACTCGCACCCCGTCTGAAAAAACTCCCTGTAACGCCCGGCCTGCGGACGCTCGTAGCGGAACATGGAACCGATATAAAATAGTTTGTTTACCGGAAGAAGGTTTACGAGGTTGTTCTCGATATAGGCCCTGACAACGCCGGCCGTCCCCTCGGGCCGCAGAGAGAGTTTTCTGCCCTTTTTGTCCTCGAAGACATACATCTCTTTTTCCACGATGTCGGTAGTTTCGCCGATGGATCTCGTAAAGAGCTCCACATCCTCGAAAGTAGGGATCTTGATCTCGGAGAAGTTATATTTCTTAAAAATATCTCTCGAGATATTTTCGAGCCGCGATATCTTTTCGGCCTGCTCGCCCCATATATCGTGAGTGCCTCTCGGCGCTGAATACTTCATTTTTTAACCTCAATTGAAACTTGCTCGCTTATGCTCGCGAAACTGGAAATTTACTCGCTCCGCTCGTGAAATTGAAAGCTGTTAATTTCGCGAACGAAGTGAGCATATTTCCTAATTTCGTTCGTGAATGCGAACAAATTTCGGTTTTGTCTTTTATTTCACCCATTGCCTGAGTTTTTGTTCATCGGTTATGATGACGTGCCGGCTTGAATAGGAGACGCAGTTAAGCCTCTTGAGCCTGTTAAGTATCCTTGAGACCATCTCGCGGCCCGTGCCGGCCAGCTCGGCAATATCTTTGTGGCTTAGCGACATTTTTATCCTGCAGCCTTGGGCATTCCTTTCGCCGTACCTTGCGGAAAGGTCAAGCAGGGTCGCTGCTATCCTGCCGATGACATTGCCGAAAGTCAGCCCCTCTATTTCCCTGTCCGCCTGCCTGAGGCGCTTTGACAGGGTCTTTAATATGTGAAAACTTATGTTAGGGTGCCTTATAAGGAGTTTCTTGAAATCGTTCTTTTTGATAACGAAAAGTTCGCAGTCGTCAATGGCCTCGCTGGACGCGGAACGCGGCTCGGCGTCCAGAAGCGCCATTTCTCCAAAAAACTCGCCCTTCTCAAGGTAAGCCAGCGTCTTCTTTTTCGCGCCCGAAGAGGTGAATATCTTTACCCTTCCGGAGGACACTATATAGAATTTCCCGCCGCTGGTGTTTTCGTCAAAGACCAATTCCTGTTTCGGGACCTTCATGACGGAACCGATCCTTTTTATCCTCAGGAGCTCATCGGTAGCAAGTTCGTTAAAGATCGGCACCTTTTTAAGAAAATCCATTTTGTCCATCACGCAACCCCTCAACGCGGCTTTTTATATAGTTGTTCAGCCCCTAATCATTTTTTACTAACCTTTTTAAACTTCCTGTTGCCTGCCTGTATGATCATCTCGCCTTCCACAACAATCTTTTTATTCTCGGTTACTTTTTCCCCGGCCACCCTCACCCCGCCCTGCTCTATGAGCCGTGCCGCTTCTTTTTTGCTCGTTGCAAGGCCGCTTGAAACAAGTAGATCAACAAGCCCGATTTCCGGTGTGTCAACCACAAAATTTTCTATGTCCGCGGGAACATTCTTGTTTGAGAAAACGCTGTCAAACTCCGACCTTGCGTTCGCCGCCGCACCGGCACCGTGATATTTTGCAGTCAACTCCTCGGCAAGGCTGGCCTTTGCATCTCTCGGATGCATCTTCCTGACCTCTTCCATGTCTCTTTCGGTCAACAATTCGAAATATTTCATCATAAGACCGTCCGACACGGACATCACCTTCCCGAACATATCTTTTGGCGAATCATCAAGAGAGATAAAGTTCCCGTAAGATTTGGACATCTTCCTTACGCCGTCCGTCCCTTCAAGCAGGGGCATGGTTATTACCACCTGCGGCTCCTGGCCGTAATCCCTCTGGAGCTCCCTTCCGACAAGGAGATTGAACTTCTGGTCGTTTCCACCCAGTTCGATATCCGCCTTTGTGGCGACGGAATCATACCCCTGCAGGAGCGGGTACATGAACTCTACAAGAGCTATCGGGATATCGTTCTCGTACCTTTTTTCGAAATCGTCCCTCTCGAGCATGCGGGCAACCGTGTATTTGCTCGCGAGCTGCAAAAACCCCTCAAGGCCCAGAGGATAGAGCCAGTGGCTGTTGTAGACCACCTCTGTCTTTGACCTGTCGAGTATTTTAAAAACCTGGTTCTGATACGTTTTTGCGTTCTCTAGTATCTGCTGTTCGCTCATCATCTGCCTTGTTTCAGAGCGGCCGGAGGGGTCGCCTATGCGCGCCGTAAAATCGCCTATCAAAAAAACTATCTGGTGGCCCAGCTCCTGGAACGTCTTGAGCTTGTTGAGAAGGACCGTGTGCCCCAGATGTATGTCCGGCGCGGTCGGGTCGACACCCAGTTTGATCCTCAACGGCCTTTTTAACGACAGCTTCTTTATGAGCTCGTCTTCACAGATTATCTCGACTGTCCCGCGCTTAATTTTCTTTATGGCTTCGGTTATGTTTAAAGTCATGTCTTTCCCTTTCATTCTAAATTAAGAACATTATGAAATTTTAAATCTTCCTAATTTTATAATTTTCATAATATTTTTGCCTTATTTACATTCCTGAGCTTTCAGACGCTCCTGGATCTTTGCGTTGATAAAATCGGCGAACACCAGGTCGGTCTTAACCAGCGCCTGAACGGCTTCGCCTGGAAGAGAGATTACGTCGGTGTCATCTTCCGCTTTTACGGTGGCTGTCGCCGCCCTGGGCGTCAAAAGCGATATCTCGCCAAAAAAACATCCCGGCTCGAGCTCAGCGACTTTATGCCTCTCGCTTCCTTTTTTAACATTTATAGAAACCTTACCTTTCTCTATCAGATAAAGCTTGCACGATATTTCACCCTGAAAAAGTATAGTTGCATTCTGTTTGTAGTGGGTTTTTTCCAGCCCTTCCACGAGTTTTATCATGCTCTCAGGCGAAGCACCCGTGAACAGCCCCGTTTTAATCATCGTATCTTTTGCCCACTGAACATCCTGCGGCGTCAACTCCATTGTACCGCCTCCAAACCCTGCTATCTCGAAAGCCGTTTGACCATCTCACAAAACTTTTTATCTATTTTTTTCTCGCCATTTTTTACGACCGAGAACGGTACATCGGTTATTTTATTGTTCTGTATAGCCACCAGCCTGTTCTTTTTTCCCTGGCATAGAAGCTCGACAGCCCTGACCCCGAACCGGCTCGCCAGAACCCTTGACCTGGCAGAGGGCGAACCGCCGCGCTGGATGTATCCCAGAGAACTCACCCTTATTTCCATATCCATCGAACATTTCAGTTTCTTCGCGAATTCATAAGGGTTGCCTGCGCCCTCGGCAAAAATAATTATTATCGAGGTTTTGCCTTTCTTGTGCTGCAACCCCAGGTCCCTGCAGATCTGCTCAGGGCTGTATTTCACCTCAGGCATAATGACATACTCGGCGCCCGCGGCGGCGCCTATCTCAAGCGCCAAGAAACCGTGTTCCCTGCCCATCACCTCGACAATGAAAACCCTCTCGTGGCTTATCGCGGTGTCTCTTATCTTGTCTATGGCATCTATGGCAGTGTTGACGGCAGTATCAAACCCGATCGTTTCGTCCGTCCCGTACACATCGTTATCGATAGAGGCCGGTATACAGATCACCGGGATGCCTTTTGCGCATATCTTTTCACCAGCCGCCATTGAGCCGTCACCGCCTATAACGATCAGGCCCTCTATCCCGTTGTTTTTCAATATATTCGCCGCCTT
>CAZSIW010000027.1:7340-12926 GCA_964606755.1 uncultured Elusimicrobiales bacterium
CGCCGCCTTGTCTATCCCGCGGGCCGTCCTTATCTCTTTGCACCTTGCCGTTTTGAGTATCGTACCGCCAAGCTGTATTATACCGCTAACGGAATGCCTGTTGAACCTTTCCATCCGGTTCTCGAGCAATCCCTGGTAACCCCTGTAAATACCGTAAACCTCAAGCCCGCGGCAAACGGCTTCTCTTACGACCGCTCTTATCGCGGTATTCATGCCCGGCGCGTCACCGCCCGAAGTCACCACTGCTATGCGTTTCATAAATTCCTTCCAGCGTTCAGCGTATAGAAATCCTTTGCAGTAGATTTTCCTTACGCTCTACTCTATCCGCTATACGTTACCAATCCTTTAAATTCCGTAAGTATTCTTTTGTCCCACCAGCCTTTGTCGGCTTCCTCTTCCAATATCTGGAACGCCCGGGCCTGCGAAAGCGCCGACCTGTAGGCCCTGTTAGTGGTAAGAGCATCGTAAACGTCAACTATGGCCATCACCCTTGCGACAACCGGGATTTCTTCTCCCTTGAGGTGGTCCGGATAGCCTGTGCCGTCCATCTTTTCGTGATGATGGCGTATGATCGTTACGGCTGTGCGTATCGAATTAAGCGGGGCGCAGATCTTCTCGCCCTGCGCGGGATGTGTTCGTATAAGGTTAAACTCCTCGTCCGTAAGCCTTCCGGGTTTGTTGAGCACCGCGTCAGGGATGGCTATCTTGCCGACATCGTGAAGTATCCCACCCTTATAAAGAGCGTTCTGGTCTTCATCGGAAAATCCGAGGTGATGGCCGACCAGAAGAGCGAACTGGCTCACCCTCTCCGTGTGGCCCTGGGTGTAGGAGTCCTTTGCCTCGATGGCCCTGGCCAGAGCAAAAACTACGCCCTCTGCAGTATCGAGCTGGTCGTTCAGATCCTTGACCCTTAGAAGAGATTTTATCCTGGTTATTAGTTCTATCGGTTTAAAAGGTTTGTTGATGAAGTCGTCGGCGCCGGCCTCTATCGCCTCTATTTTGTCCGGGGTCTCGGAAAAACCCGTGAGAGTTATGACCGGTATAAGCCTTGTTTCGGGTTTTGATTTTATCTCTTTGCAGATGTCGTTGCCTGAAAATCCGGGCATATAATTGTCGAGTATGATGAGGTCGGGTTTTGAGTGGAATATCTCTTTTCTAGCGGTCTGTCCGTCCGAGGCGGTTATCACGTTGTAGCCCTGAGCCGTCATAAGGTGCTCGAGGATCCGCAGAGCATTCTCGTCGTCGTCAGCAATGAATATCGTGGGCTTATCTCTCATTGGAAAAATTTTACCATAAAAAGCCTGATTTTACAAACGCTTCTTTACTTTCAGGTCTGGAATGTTACCTTATTTTCCAGAGCTTGTGCATCTGCAGGCCGAGCGTGCAGGAATCGAGATATTTACCGGCAAGCTCGACGAAGCTATACGCCCGGCCCGGGTCCGGAGGCCTTATTTTTCTGAGCGGGCTCGCGAACTGCAAGACCAGCGGAATTTTGCCCGATACTTTTTTTATGATGGAAGCCGCGCGGCTTATTTCTTTCTCTTTGGTTTTATCGGTAATAACGATCTTTACGAACGCTTTCCTGTTAGCTATTTTAAGGAACTTTTCGTGTTTTTTAAAACTGTCGGCGCCGCAGGAAGAAGGAAGTTTGAAGTCCATCGAAACCGTATCGACGCAAGAGATCACTTGTTTCAGTTTTTCGGGAAGAGTTCCATTCGTTTCAAGGTATATATTAAAGCCTCTTGCTTTCAGCTTGAACAATAGCGCTTCAAGAAAATCAGCGTGAAGAAGCGGTTCGCCGCCGGTAATGGACACGGTCGGGGTGAACTCCGTGAGCGATAACGGGAGCTTCGAGTGTTCCGGCTTCGGCTTTAAACTAACTGATCTCTTAGGCCCGTGACAACTGCACGGGGTTTTATCTAGCGGGGTAAATCCGCCCAGCAGGGGAAGGAAGTGTTGTTTGGAAAGTTCTACGACACGGTCTATCACCTGCGTATCGGTCATCGGCCTCGATCTTTTCAGGGGAGTATCGCAGTAATCGCATTTGAGATTACAGCCGGCAAGCCTTACGAAGATCTGCGGCTGGCCTGTGAATAAACCCTCGCCCTGATAGGAGAAAAATATTTCCGAGACCGGAACTGTTTTCATAAACTCGCGGGGTCTTCAATTTTAGCCAGATTGAACCCCTTGGCGCGAAACAGGCACGAATCGCATACACCGCACGGAACGTTGCCTCCGCCGTAGCACGACCATGTGTGCTTGAGAGGGACTTTCAATTTACAAGCCAGTTTTACTATGCCATCCTTGGATAGTTTCAATAGCGGAGTTTTTATTTCTATTTTCCCGGGCAGGGTTTGAAGAAGACGGTCGAACGCACCGTAATACCGCGGCCTGCAGTCGGGATAACCTGAGTAGTCAACGGCATTGGCGCCGATAAAGATCGTTTTTGCGCCGATGCTTTCGGCGTACGAGACCGCGTATGAGATAAATATCGTGTTCCTGCCGGGAACGTAAGTGGAGGGAAGCGAGGACTGGCCGTGAACCGAGGTCAAGAGTTTATTATTGTGCGGGATCTTTTGCGCCTTATCGGTGAGCGAACCGGTCGCCCACGGGAGACTGATCTTGACTATCTTGTAAGTGCACCCTGCCAGGCTGGCTATTTTTGCCGCGCCCTTTAACTCTTTTTTATGCCTCTGCCCGTAATCGAACAGGAGGCAGCTGCAGTCGTAACCTTTGTCTATCGCCCAATAAAGAACGGTGGAGGAGTCAAGCCCGCCGGATAGTAAGACGACCGCTTTTTTCATATATTATTCGCTGACCGTAGCGCTTGACGTTTCGCTTTCCCATACCGTCACTTCGGCCAGGGAGACGCCCTTATGGCCCTGTTCCCTGAGAGTTTTTTTCATGCCTTTATATATATACGCGGCGATGTTTTCCGCGGAGGGATTGACCTTTTCAAAAGGATTGATCTCGTTCAGGTTCGTGTGATCAAGGCTCTCCACAACCTCGTCCAGCATATATTTGACAACGTGAAAATCCACCAGCATGCCCAGGTTGTTAAGTTTTTTGCCACCGACGACCACCCTGACCCTCCAGTTGTGCCCGTGGATGTTCTCGCACTTGCCCTTATAACCTCTAAGAGCGTGCGCGGAAGAAAACGTTTTCTCGGCGGTCAGCTTATACATCATGATCTTTCCTCGACATTTACTCTGACGACCTTTCCGAGCGGTTTGCCCAGAAACTTCTCTCCTACCGCCTTGAATTTGTCCGGAGAGTCGCTTACATAAAAAACGTGTTTCGGCTTTTTTATACCGCTATTTGCCATGCCTTCTTTTTCTAGCACCCGCTTGACCTCCTGCGCAGTAGAGAACGCAGAATCGATCAGCCTGACACCCTTGCCGACTATACTCTGAACCGGTTTCTTTAGAAGCGGGTAATGGGTACAGCCCAGGACAAGCGTATCAATCTTCTTCATCTTGAAAGGAAGGAGATATTTTTTTGCGACATCATAAGTTATGTTGTTGTCGAGCCAGCCTTCCTCGACGAGCGGCACGAAGAGGGGGCACGCCATTGGGAAAACTTTTCTTGACCGGTCGATCCTGTTTATCGCGTGAGTGTAGGAAAGGCTTGCTATCGTTCCCTGCGTCCCTATTACCCCGATGCGGCCGTTCTCGGTCGCGTCCGCGGCTGCCCTTGCGCCAGGCTCTATGACACCTATCACGGGAATCTTAAGCATATTCTTCAATTGTACAAGAGCGAAAGCCGAGGCGGTGTTACACGCTACGACCAACATCTTGATATGGCTCTTCAAAAGGAACGAAGCTATCTCAACCGAAAACTTCGTCACGACCTCTCTGGATTTCGAGCCGTAAGGCACCCTCGCGGTGTCGCCGAAATAAACGACGCTCTCTTGCGGCATCTGCCTGAGTATCTGGGACACAACGGTAAGCCCGCCGATACCCGAATCAAAAACACCTATAGGCCGTTCGGTCTGTTTCACCTGGACTCCCTCTTGGAGTAAAGATCGGTCCGCCGGTGGACAAATTTTTTGACGCCGTTAAAGATCGCGTCGGCAACCTGGTGCTGGTATCTGGGGTTCCTCAACTGGGCCTCTTCTTCGATGTTGCTAAGATACGCGCACTCACAAAGGACAGCGGGCATTCCCGCGCCTCTCAACACAAAAAAACCAGCCTGCTTAACCCCTCTGTTCTCGATTTTCGTCCTCTTGGTCACGTCCTGTGAAATAAAACAGCACAATTCACTGGACTCGTTTATGAACTCGTTTTTCGCCAGCGAGACCAGGAGCTCGTCACGTTTCTGCTGCGCTTTGCTCTGGTTCTTCTCAAGCCTCACGACCGAATTCTCAAGTATGGCGGTCGCGGTGGCTTCCTCATCAGACGCGTTTTCCGAAAGGAAATATATCTCAAAACCCTTAGTTTTCTTGTCCATGGATGCGTTACAGTGCACGGAAACGAACAGGTCGGCCTTGCTGTCGTTGGCTATCCTTGACCTTTCGGCAAGCGGTATGAAAGTATTGTCGCTTCTCGTGAGGACCACGTCGAACTCTTTAGCCGGGTCGGTCTCAAAAAGCTTTTTCAGTTCTTTAATGATAGAAAGGTTTATATCTTTTTCTTTGGTGTTGTTAGTGCCTATCGCTCCGGGGTCGTCCCCGCCGTGTCCCGCGTCCAGCACCAGAAGAATCTTCTTCCTAAGCACCTGGTTCGCCGCGCCCGGAGTCGAGAATATGACCTGAAGCGTGTCGGTGGATGTTTTTTGCGAATCCTCAAGCCCGCTCAGTATCAGAGGACATGAAATGACCTGCGTGGACAATCTTATTTTGTAATCCGTGGTGGAGGCGGTCAGCATCTGGGCAAGAGGAGTGCGCCTTACGGTAAGCTCCAGTGTTGTCGTATCGTTTATAAAATCTTCACTCATTTTTCCGGCGCCCTCGGTAAGATATATCGTGGCCACCGCCTTTCTTCCCTTTGTCTTTACAACTATTTTTTTTACGACCCCGTCGTTGACCTCTATATTTTCACTGTTCGTCCTGGCTCTTAAAAACGACACCTCTATGTAGCCGGGTTTCTTGTCGTTCACCGAATACGGAAGTTTCTCGGACATCTCGAAAGCTATTTTGGTGAAATCGGAGTCTGAGTAGAACCTGGGCGGGTTAAGGTTAAGCTTGGATTCGACTGTAAGTATCTTTGTGTCGGGGTTCCATGACGTGTCGGTCTCAGTGAACGCGGCAAACTCGCTGGATGTCACGAAATCTGTCGGGACGTAGACCTCGTTGCCGAGCAAATGGTTCGGCAGCCTTTCCCTTCTTGTCTTGCCGTCAATGACTATTTTTGTGCTCTTTATGTAGAACTCGGTCTTCTTGTTGTTCATCAAAAGCGACACATTGCCGGCTATTGGATGCCAAGCGGTACCCGCGTTGTAAATCTTGGCAAGTTCTCTCAATGAAAAATACAGGTCGCCGCGATACTCATAGACCTTCAGCTTCTTGCTCAAGACCTGGCCGTCTACCACGGCCTGCATTTTTTTTCCCTTGACGTCAGCGCAAAACACCTGCGGCGCTATCAACAG
>CAZSIW010000028.1:0-12900 GCA_964606755.1 uncultured Elusimicrobiales bacterium
GTGTGATAATCGCTCCAAATCATGTGAGTTACGCTGACCCGCCTCTCACCGGTTCATCTATGAAGCGACCGCTGTATTTCATGGCTAAGCAGGAGCTATTTGAGATGCCGGTCCTGGGTTTTCTGATCCGGCGTACCCACGCGTTTCCCGTGAAGCGCGGCGCCGGCGACATCGGGGCGTTCAAGACCGGATTAAGGCAGCTTCAAAAAGGGCACGCCCTGCTCATGTTCCCCGAGGGAACGCGCTCAAGAGACGGCAATTTCGGCAAGGCGAGGGCCGGCGTCGGAATGCTCAGCTGCCACGCCAACGTGCCGGTGGTTCCGGTTAGGCTGTATAATTCGAACAAGCTCGCGTCGCTGAAACAGATTAATGTTGTTTTCGGGAAACCGATATATCCTCCAAAGGATTTTGACAAAGACGCGTATCTGAGATTTTCCGAGCAGGTGCTGGAAGAGATTAAGAAGCTGTAAGTCATAAGCAACGACAAAGACTTTAAGGTTTTGCTTATCACTTACGACTTACAACTTAAAACTAAAAAAATATGAAAAAAAATAAGTACAAGGTCAACACAGCAAAGTCCGCTGGTTTTTGTTTCGGGGTGCGGCGCGCCATCCAGCTGGCTGAGCAGACGGCCCTGAAGAACGGCAGCGCGTTCACGCTGGGTCCTCTTATCCACAACCCGCAGGAGGTCAAACGGCTGGCCGAACAAAAGATCAGGGTGGTGAACACGCCCTGGAGGCTCAGGAACGAGACTCTTATTATCAGGACGCACGGCGTGCCGGAAAGCGTAAGGGACAAGCTCTCGAAGACCAGCCTGAAACTGGTGGACGCGACCTGTCCCTTCGTCAAGCGCGCGCAGGACATTGTTAGACAACTTGTCAAAGATAGATGCGATGTGGTCATTGTCGGTGATAAGACCCATCCCGAGGTGGTGGGGCTCATCTCCTATGCCGGCAAAAAAGGGCATGTTCTCGAAAAACCAGGCGACGTTGCAAGGCTGAGGCTCTCGGAAAACGTCGGGATATTGAGCCAGACCACACAGAGTCCGGAGAATTTCAAAAAGATCATCGACAGGATAAAAATATTAAGGCCCCGCGCGAAAGTGTTTAACACCATATGCAAGGCCACGATGGCGAGACAGTCGGATGCCAAGAAGATCGCCAGGAACTCCGACGTCATGATCATAGTCGGCGGAAAGAACTCCGGCAACACCAAAAGGCTCTACGAGATCTCAAAGCAATATGCGCGGTCGTATCACATAGAGCACGCGGACGAGATAAAACCGGAATGGTTCAGGAAGGCGGCAAGGATCGGGTTAACCGCCGGGGCGTCAACGCCCGACTGGATAATAAGCGAAGTCGAGAATAAAATTTTAAATATAAAGGAACTACAGTAGTAAGTGGTAAGGGATAAGGGGTAAGTAAAACCAACGTCTCAAAGACAACCGCTACTGTTTAAAAAGGAGCAGTAACAATGGATCAGATCAACGAAGGGCAGAAAACAGACGTGGTTTCAGCCGACGAGCAGCAGGAAGACATGAAGATGGAGGAACTGCTCGGGCCGGAAACTAATATAGAGGAAGGAAAGATCTACAAGGTCAAGGTCGCCGGAAAGACGAGCGACGGCGTAATGGTAGATCTGGGCATGAAGGCCGAGGGGCTGGTTGAGAAGGCCGAGTTCACCGAAGAGCAGTTCAACGAGATAAAGCCGGGTTCAGAGATAAGCGTATATATCATCAGGCTCCATACCCAGCAGGGGACCCCAATGGTTTCCTACAAGAAGGCGAAAGAGGTCGCGGCCTGGGACAAGATAAGTCTGGCCGTAAAAAACAACCAGCCTGTAGACGGGCACATCGTGAAAAAGATCAAGGGCGGGTTTATTGTCGACATAGGCCTAGACGCGTTTCTGCCGGCGTCCCAGCTCGACATCTACCAGGTGAAAGATTTTTCAAAGTTCCTGGGCATAACAATGAAGTTCCTCGTTACCGAGTTCAACAGGTCAGAGAACAACGTCGTCCTGTCAAGGCGCAAACTGGTGGAGTTCGAACAGAAAGAGGCAAAACGCAAGATATTCGAGGTTATAGAGGTGGGCCAGGAGATGGAAGGGATAGTTTCAAAGATCATAGACTCCGGCGCATTCGTTGATATCGGCGGGATGGACGGTTTTGTGCACATTTCCGACATCGCGTGGCACAGGATAAGCAAGGTCAAGGACGCCTTGAGCGAAAGGCAGAACGTGAAGGTGAAGGTGTTGAAGATTGAGAACGATAAAGTAGCTCTTGGCATAAAACAGCTCTTCCCCCGCCCCTGGGACAACGCGAAAAATAAATATCATGTCGGTGATATCCTGAAATGCAAGATCACTTCGATAACCGAGTTCGGCCTGTTCGCACAGCTCGAGCCGGGCCTTGAGGGGCTAGTGCATATTTCCGAGATCGCCTGGAACGACCCGAAGGGGCACGGTATTAAGAATTTCAAAAAAGACCAGGAGATAGATCTCAAGATAATCGCCATCGACACCGTCAACGAAAAGATATCGCTGTCGATAAAACGGACTAAGCAGAGCCCTTGGGATGAGGCGAGAAAACTCTACCCCGCTGGGACGAGGCTTAAGGGGGTTGTAACGAACCTGATGCCGTTCGGCGCGTTCGTGAAACTACCCTCCGGCATCGAGGGCCTTGTGCACGTGTCCGACATGTCATGGCTGAAGAAAGTGAGGCACCCTCAGGACATGCTCAAGACCGGCCAGGAAGTGGAAGTGGTGGTGCTAAACGTGGACACAAAAGAGGAAAAGATCAGCCTGTCGTTAAAACACGCGGAGGGCAACCCTTTTGCCAAATACGCGCCCGGAAAGATCGTCACCGGCAAGGTCGTTCGCATAATGGATTTCGGGGCGTTCGTGGAACTCGAGCCCGGCATCGACGCTCTCGTGAGAACGTCGGAAATATCGTCCGCCAAGATAAGCCATCCGTCCGAGGCGCTCAAGGTGGGGCAGGAGATCGAAGGCAAGGTGCTTAAGTGCGAAGAGAAAGAAAAAAAGATAGACGTGTCGATGAGAAAGCTGGAGCATGAGAGAGAGAAGGAACTGCTTAAGAAGTACGTGAACAAGAACGAGAGGCACACTCTGGGCGATCTGCTGGAAGAAAATGAAGAAAGCGAAGAAAAATAGAAACAGACGCGGTAGTGTTGCAGGCTCTACTTTGTTTTTTTAGCCTGGGCCATATTTTTGATAAAGTCCGTCACGCTGATGGTCACCGAATCCCTGGAGGCCTTTATCATCTCACGCGATGCGGCGTCGGAGTTCTCGTAGAAGGGTTTTGATCCCGGCAGGTCAGTTACATACAGCGCCGCCAGCGATTCAAACCCGCACAGGGCGCATGCCGTGTAAAACGCCGAGGTTTCGAGGTCAATGCCCAGTATGTTGTTTTGTTTAAGGTCTTCCATATTTTTTTCCGTCTCAAAATATAGCGAACCCGCGGTAAATATAGCGCCCTTTTTAAACCGTATCTTTTCCCTGCCCAGGTAGGCGGCGAAGTCGTCAAACAGCGTGCCGGTGAAAGCGGACGTTGTTCCGGGCATTTGGTGTCCGTGGTCGTGGGCCAGGGAAAAACTCTCCTGCACAACAGCCTTCTCGGCAAGTATTATGTCGTCGAGGTTCGCGTTTACCCCTCCGCAGCTGCCTATAAAGAACAGGTTTTTTGCCGGCGTGTTCTTTAGTGACAGCACGACGTCTCCGACCACGGAGGCGCCCATCGAGGTCTTTATCACCGTGATCTCTTTTGAGACAAGAGTCCTGCAGACGAAAGAGTCTACCACCAGCGGACTGTTCAACAGCTTTTTCAAGAAAGGGATGCTCAGCACCGGGGTCACCAGTACATTCTCGGATACGGCAGAGGGTTCGATCCCGAGCAGCAGCTTAAGTATTTTATCGTGGTCCATGCCAATATCTTACACATTTTCTCAAAACTTATCAATTTGACGAACACCGGGCAGTGACATATCCGGGTTATGCGGCCGGATTGACAAATAAGCACGGCAAGTGTTAGAATTTAAAATAATAGCAGCCAAGGGAGGCCGTTCTTGCGGCCTGAGAGTTCCCGCCACAGCGGGATTACCTTAATGACCTGATCTGGATAATGCCAGCGGAGGGAGGAGATAATAACAACGGTTTTAGATTTGGCTCCCGATGCGTCCGCGTTAGGAGTTTTTTTATTTTATTTACCGGAGGAACACTGTGAGCATCAATTCTGCTGAGATCTTCGAGAGAGTAAGGAAGGAAAGCCCCGTCGTGCACCACATCACGAACTGGGTAACGATATACCAGTGCGCTGCTGTGGTCAAGAGTTTCGGAGCCTCGCCGGTCATGGCGCATGCGAAAGAGGAAGTCGAGCAGATGTCCGGCATCGCGGGCGCTCTGGTGCTTAATATCGGGACTCTAACGCCTGAGCTTATCGAGTCTATGAAGCTGGCGGCGCGGGCGGCGAACAGGAAGGGCATACCCGTGGTGCTGGATGTTTGCGGCGCGGGAGCGACAGCTCTAAGGGACGGCAAGAGTTTAGAATTGTTAAACGAGGCAAAAATAGATATAATTAAGGGCAATGCGTCAGAAGTCGCCAGAGTAGCCGGCAAGCAGGTGCGGACAAAAGGCGTTGACGCTCTGGCGGTGGAACACGACCTCGAAGAGGTCGCGTGGACGCTGGCCGGACAGCAAAAATGCGCGGTCGTCATAACCGGCAAAGAAGACATAATCAGCGACGGGAAGAATACCTTTATAGTTTCCAACGGCGACCCTATGATGTCTAAAGTTGTCGGTACCGGATGCATGGCCGCTTCAGTCATAGGAACTTTCGCGGCGGTTGAAAAGGACCTGGCCAGAGCTGCCGCTGCCGGGCTATCATGTTACGAGATAGCGGCAGAGCTGGCCGCGAGAGAATCGAAGGGCCCTGGTAGTTTCCTCGTGAATTTGTTCGACGAGATATACGGGCTTAACACGAACATAGTTGAAAAAATGCAAAAAACAAGGATGGCGCGATGAAAGATATCAGGGGCTACTACTTCATTACCGACAGTTCTCTTACCAAGAAGGGCATCATTTCGGATGTCGAGGCCGCGGTTATGGCCGGCGCCAAGGTCGTGCAGTACAGAAATAAAGCCGCCTCGTCAAGACAGCTCTACGAAGAGGCGTTCAGGATAATGAAAAGCTGCCCGAACTCCATTTTTCTGATAAACGACAGGGTAGACATAGCCCTTGCCGTGGACGCCGACGGCGTGCACCTCGGCCAGGACGACATGCCCATCCTCGCCGCGAGAAGGCTCCTCGGAAAAAAAATAATCGGCATAACCGTCCACACGCTGGACCAGGTAAAGGAAGCGGTCAAGGCTGGGGCGAACTATCTAGCCGTTTCGCCGGTGTTCTCGACAAGCACCAAGCATGACGCGGGCGCGCCCGTGGGCGTCGAGTTCATTAAAAAGGTCAAGGAAACGGTATCGGTCCCGGTCATAGCGATCGGCGGCATAGACCTTACGAACGCGCAGAGCGTGATAGACGCGGGCGCTGACGGATTGTGCGCGGTTTCGGCGGTCGTTACGAAAGACGACGTGAAAGAGGAAATAGTTAAATTCCAGAGGCTATTTAAATTATGAACAAACAGGACATCCTGAAGCTTGTTTACGGCGCGCATGAAGAGATGGGAGAAAAGGCCGCGGTTCTCAAGGGTTTCCTAGAGGTCGTCAAACAACGGGATGTATGGCTCGATATTGAAGGGATAGTAAATTTTTACAACACGACTATAGTGGAGCATTTCCTCAAAGAGAACGCCCTCATCGCGATTATCTTCAGGAACCCCGCGATAAGCAGTTACAACGTCGTCAACTACTCCAAAATAATACAGGAACACCAGAAGATGACGGCGGATTTTAAGGAATTAAAGAAGTTAGAGGAGCAGGCCTCCACTGGAGATTCCGCTGCTGCGGACGAGTTTATAAAAATATGCTACAGAATAATAAAAGATCTCGCGGCCCACGCCAAGGAAGAGGACGCTGTGCTTTATCCTCTGGCTGAGAAAATACTGGGCGGCCCTGAGATAGCCGAGCTTCTTGCCGAGATAAAAAGGATGAAGACCAATATATGAAAACAGTATACCTTGACCATAACGCCACCTGCCCCGTGTTCCCGGAAGTTGTCGAAGCAATGCTGCCGTATTACGGGCAGCATTTCGGTAACGCTTCCAGCGTCCACGTGTTCGGCCAGGAGGCCAGGCGCGCGGTGGAGGACAGCCGCGATAAGATAGCCGCCTTGCTCAACGCCAGGCCCGAGGAATTATTTTTCACCAGCGGCGGCACGGAGAGCGATAATCTTGCCATCAAGGGTTTCTTTGCGGCGAACAAAGACAAGGGAAAGCACATTATAACCTCTTCCATCGAGCACCCGGCGGTGCTTGAGGTGTGCAGGTTCATCGAGAAGAACGGGTACAGCGCCACTTACCTGCCGGTGAACAGCCTGGGTGTGATAAACCCCGCCGAGCTGGAGCGTGCGGTGACGAAAGACACCTCTATCATCTCGGTGATGTACGCCAACAACGAGACGGGCAGTATACAGCCGGTAGAGGAGATGGCGCAGTTCGCAAAAAGCAAAAATATAGTTTTTCATACAGATGCCGTCCAGGCCGTAGGCAAACTGCCGATAGATCTTAACAAGACAGCTGTCGATATGCTTTCTGCTTCTGCCCACAAGTTTTACGGCCCCAAAGGCATAGGGTTTGTTTATATCAGGAAAGGAACGAAGATCGAGTGCATACAGCACGGCGGCCACCATGAAAGGAACATCAGGCCGGGCACCGAGAACGTCCCCGGGATAGTCGGCATGGCGAAAGCGCTCGAGATCTCGGTCGGCGCGATGAAGAAAGACGGCGAGCGCGTTCTTAAACTCAGGGACATGCTGTGGGAAGGGATAAAAGCCAAAATAGACCATGTGTTCCTGAACGGCCACGCGGAAAAACGGACGAACAACACTCTTAACGTTTCGTTTCAGTACATCGAGAGCGAGTCCATAATACTTAACCTTGACCTCAAAGGAATTGCCGTCTCCGGCGGCTCAGCGTGCGCCAGCGGTTCCGCGGAACCGTCGCATGTCTTGGGAGCTATGGGCGTCGACCCGGCGTGCGCGCAGGGCGCGATAAGGTTCAGCCTCGGCAAGGGCAACTCAAAAGAAGATATCGAGTACGTGCTCGAAGTGCTCCCGCCCATAATAAAGAAGCTGAGGGCGATGTCGCCTATTTACACGAAAAGCAGCGGCAAGTGACAATAGTTTAACTGCACCTTTGGTAATTCATGCAAAAAATAATCGAAAAAATAAACGAGCTTAAAAAGAAAAGGAACGCGGTCATTCTCGTCCACAATTACCAGAGGCCTGAGGTGCAGGACATCGCCGATTTTCTCGGTGATTCGCTGGACCTCTCGAGGCGCGCCGCCGAGACCAAAGCGGACACCATCGTTTTCTGTGGCGTGCATTTCATGGCGGAGACCGCCTATATATTGAATCCGGGGAAAACGGTCCTCCTGCCCGACATGGACAGCGGCTGCCCGATGGCGAACATGGTTGACGCCGCGGGCCTGAGAAAACTTAAAAATGAAAATCCGGGCGTGCCGGTAGTCTGCTACATCAACACGACCGCGGAGGTAAAGGCCGAGTGCGACGTGTGCTGCACCTCGGCTAACGCGGTAAAGATCGCAGGCTCGCTGAAAGACGACAAGCTCATATTCGTCCCGGATAAAAATCTGGGCCAGTTCGCGGCGTCTAAGATAAAAAAAGAGGTTATTTTCTGGAACGGCTATTGCCCTGTCCACGTGGGTATATTGAAGGAACACCTGCTTGAGGCGAAACGGGAACATCCTAGCGCCGAGGTGCTGGCGCACCCCGAGTGCACGCCCGAAGTAACAGACGCCGCAGACAAGGTGCTCTCTACCACGGGGATATGCGACTACGTTAAACAGTCGGGTTCCCGCGAGTTCATAATCGCGACCGAGACAGGTATCCTGCACAGGCTAAGGAAAGAGAATCCGGACAAAAAGTTTTATCCCGCGTCAAAGCCGGCGGAATGCCCGAACATGAAGAAGATTACTCTTGAAAAAGTGTTGTGGTCCCTGGAAGACATGAAGAATAAGGTAACGGTCGACGAACAGGTAAGGGTGAAAGCGAAGACCTGTATCGACCGGATGCTTGAGATAAAATAGCATTACTTCTGGCGGAGAGGAATCTGTCTTGAAGATTTCTCCTCATCCCACCCCGGGGCGGGATTCGTTCGAAATGACAATATTTGGATGATCCTATATAAATTTATGAAAAAAATAACCGTTGTATTGTCCCTGAGTCTTTTGGTCTGCCTTTCCGCCTGCGGGCACAAAGCGAAAGGTAACGGTAAGCCCGCCGTCAAGCTTTCGATGGTGTGGGCTGTGAGCCTCACCGACGCGCTCGCGCGGGCGAAGGTAGAGGGCAGGCCGGTCATGGTGGATTTTGGCGGGGCGGGGTACGGTTGGTGCAAGAAGATGGATGATGAAGTGCTTTGCGACCCGGACGTTGTAGAACTCTCAAAGAAGTTCATAAACGCTAAAGTGGACGTTGACAAAGACCCGGAGGACCTCAAGCCGTATGCCATTGGCAGTCTTCCCACGTTGCTTTTCCTTGACCGGGACGGCGGGCTGGTCACGCCGGTAGTCGGTTACAGCGAGGCGAAAGAGTTCATAAAAACGATGAAAAGCGTTTTGAGGAAATCGGGGAGTATATGAACACGCTCGGTAATTTTCCTTTCCTGGCAAGTTTTCTGGCGGGTTTTGCGACCTTCATCAGCCCCTGCGTTCTTCCCCTGATACCCGTTTACATCACTTTTATAACCGGCGCATCGCTGGACGAGCTTAAAAACAGCTCGCGCCCGGCCGGGACGGCTTTTTTTAATTCCGTGTGTTTTGTTCTGGGTTTCGGCCTGGTGTTCGTGCTGCTCGGGGCATCTGCCAGCTTCCTGGGGGGGTTCCTTTCCGCGCACCGCGACGCCATAAGATGGGCGGGCGGCATCATAGTGATAATATTCGGCATCCACATCTCGGGGCTTTTCCCGATAAAGTTCTTTTATATGGAAAAGCGCGTGGAAATGAAAAAGCTCTCGCTGGGATATTTCGGCTCTTTTGTGGTAGGGCTCGTTTTCGCTCTGGGCTGGACGCCCTGCGTGGGCCCGATACTTTCTTCCATCCTCATATTAGCGTCAACTCAGGAAACGGTCTACAGAGGCGTGGCGCTTTTGTCATGTTACAGCCTGGGGTTGGGGATACCTTTCATACTTACGGCGGTTTTTATCGAGCGCAGCCTCATCCTGTTCGCATCAATTAAAAAATATTTCAGGGTCATAGAAATAGTGTCCGGCGCGATACTGGTGCTGTTAGGCGTTTTGATGATCTCGAACGGTTTCAAACTGATTTTTGTATATTTTAACAAACTGTTCTATTAACGGACGGACCTGACATCATGCACTTGAAGGATATATTGGCTTTCGCAACTTACTTTTTTCTCGTGCTTACGGTGCTAAGCGGTCTGCTCCGGGTAAGGCTGAGATATCATCTCCTGTTCGCGGTCATAACGATCCTCCTGGCAACCGTTCGCGCGGTTTTCGGTTTCTTCAAGTAAACCTGAAACAAATAAACCGATAAAACGACGGGTTTAACATCTTCTCATTTCCTTCCTCCTAACGGTGCGTAGAGGCAGGCAATGGAAGTAACTTCTAAAACACAGTTTTGTAAGATACGCTATTAATTACCGGAGAATATAAAGATGGAAAAAAGCAAAATAGTAGAAATGAGCGTTTCGATATCAGGCATGCACTGCGTCGCTTGCAGCGCTGGGATAGAGACCGCCCTGAGAGAAACTCCCGGGATAGTGGACGCATCCGTTAATTACGCCCTTTCCAGGGCCTTTGTAAAGTACGATCAATCGATCGTTACCGCCGTTCACATATACGACATTATCAGAGCGACCGGCTACACCCCGGTTGACGAAAATGCGCCGCACGCGCACCACATGATGGGCAGCGAGGCGCTGAGCTACAGGAAAAAATTTTACGGCTCGCTTGTCTTCGCCGTGCCGCTTCTGTATTTCTCGATGGGCAGGCACGTCGGCCTCCCGATGTTCGGGCTGGGCGATAAGACCATCGCTATTCTTCAGTTTTTGTTCACAACCCCGATAATAGCCTTCGGCTACCAGTTTTACACCATGGGTATAGTCTCGGTCGTCAGGACCGGCATATCGAACATGGACACGCTGATAGCGCTCGGGACCGGCTCGGCTTATCTCTGGAGCATTTTCGTAGGCATAAAGATAATAGCCGGTTACGCCGGATACAGCTCGATGGACCTGTATTTCGAGGTCGCCGGGCTGTTGATAGTTTTCATACTGCTGGGCAAATGGCTCGAGTCAAGCGCGGAGGAAAAGACGTCAGAGGCGATAAAAAAACTTGTCGAGCTGAAGCCCCGGAAGGCCACAGTTATCCGTGACGGCAGGCAGGTGGAGATACCGGCAGAAGAGGTGGTTTTCGGCGACGAGCTGGCGGTAATGCCCGGGCAGAAAGTGCCGGTGGACGGCGTTGTCACGGACGGTTTCTCCAGCGTGGACGAATCCATGGTGACGGGCGAAAGCCTGCCGGCGGAGAAGGCCAAAGGCGGTTCCGTTATCGGAGGAACCATCAACCTGACGGGAACCCTGAAAATCTCGGCGCAGAGGGTGGGCCGCGGGACTATGCTTTCAAGGATAGTCGAGTTCGTTGAGGCCGCACAGCGCTCGAAGCCGCGTGTGCAGAAACTCGCCGACAGAATATCCGCGTACTTTGTTCCGGCGGTGTTCCTGTTGGCCACAGCCAGCCTGATCTTCTGGCTCCTCATGGGCAAGACGGTCGTTTTTTCACTTGGCATTTTTATTGCGGCTATAATGATAGCGTGTCCCTGCGCGCTGGGCCTGGCGGTGCCGGCAGCCGTTATCGTAGCAATGGGGTCGGCCGCGGCAAAGGGAATACTGATAAAAGATTTTTCGGCTATGGAAAGCGCGAGGGAGATAGACACGGTCGTTTTTGACAAGACCGGCACCATCACCCGCGGCGAGCTTCTCGTGACCGATGTTATTGTGCCGGAGGGCGCAGACAACGACGCCTTGCTTTCCCTGGCGGCGTCTCTGGAGAGCGAGTCCGCGCACCCGGTGGCAAAAGCCATAGTAAAGGCCGCGAACGAAAGGAATTTGAAACTCGCGGAACTTCAGGGCTTCGTTTTACACCGCGGCAGGGCGCTTGAGGGGAGCATAGGCGGCTCCACCGCGTATGTCGGCTCCAAGGAGTACCTCATAGAGAAAAGCGTTATGATAAACCCGGAGCTCGACAAAATGGCGGCAAACCTCTACTACGAGGGCAAGATCGTGGTCTGGGTCGCCAGCGGCTATAACCATCTGGGCATAATAGCCCTGTCAGACGCAGTGAGGGACAGCGCCAAAGACGCTGTGACTGCGCTTAAAGCAAAAGGCATCGCGGTCTGCATGGTGACGGGAGACAACGAGCGCACGGCCTACAGCATCGCGAAGAAAGCCGGTATAGAAAAAATATACGCCGGTGTTTTACCTGAAGGCAAGGCGGAAATAATCCAAAAACTGATGAATGAGGGCAAACGAGTCGCCATGGTGGGAGACGGCATAAACGACGCCCCGAGCCTCGCCGTAGCGGAGCTGGGCATAGCTGTTTCTACCGGCACGGACATCGCGATGGAGTCAGCCGGGATAGTCTTGATAAACAGCGACCTAAGAAACATTTTGAAGGTTTTCGAGATAAGCGGCTACACCATGAAAAAGATAAGGCAAAACCTTTTCTGGGCGTTCATATACAACATCCTCTCGATCCCGATAGCCTGCGGGGCCATTTACCCTTTCACCGGGATACTGATAAACCCCGTAATAGCCGGAATAGCGATGTCGCTGAGCTCGATCTCGGTGGTCACGAACTCGCTCCTGATCCGCCGCGCGATGAAATAGAATATAAATTCTTGACCAGTTATTTGAAGAGTTGTACAATTAAGTTTATTCGCCCCTTTATCTTGGGTAAAAATGGAGATCTGGATCATGCGGTTTGGCAAATATTTTACAACAGTAATTGTTTTTGTTTTTCTCTTTTCTTGTCCGGTGTTCTCAAAAACCGTGGCGGTAATGCCTTTTGACAACACAATAAAAGATGAGGAAACGAACTGGATAGGCGCGGGTTTTGCGGACACCCTGGCTGCGAAACTTTATAAAACAAAAAAATTGAGTTTGACGCAGAGGGAGCAGTTGTCAAAGATACTGGATGGGATCAAATTTCAGTTCTCCGGCGTTGTGGACGAAAAAACCGCGGTTGAAACGGGCAAAAGATACGGCGTCGATGTAATGGTGTTTGGCTCGTACGAGGCTGAGGGGAATACCCTGCGGGTAAACGCAAGGTTTGTGGATGTGGGAACCGGGAAAGTAATTGACACGGCAAAAGCAAAAGGAACAATGTTCGAAATTTTTGACCTGCAGGATAAAATCGCTTTCGGTTTGCTTGACAGCCTGAAAATAGTGCTGGATGAAAAGGAAAAGCAGGAGCTGGAGAAATATCCGCCGGAAGGTTTGACGGCGTATCGGTGGTTCAGCAAAGGAAACGCCGCGTTGAATATAAAATATTATGATGAGGCGATCGAGGATTACCGGGAAGCGATAGAGGTTGCCCCGCAGTTCGCGGGAGCTTATTATCGTATGGGTGTCGCGTATGCCGGTAAAGGGGATAACATCAAGGCTATTGAAAAGCTCGAGAAAGCGATAAATATCGATCCCAGGATCGCCGACGCCTATGTGGTTTTGGCTCTGGCATAT
>CAZSIW010000029.1:0-12803 GCA_964606755.1 uncultured Elusimicrobiales bacterium
CGTAGTTCACCGTCACTTTCACGTCGTCCGGCAACGCCTTCATCGCCGTCGCCAGCCGCGCTTTCACGTCCTGAATCACTTGGTAAGCATTCGCGCCGTAGCGCACGATGACGATGCCGCCAACGGTTTCGCCTTCGCCATTCGCCTCGGCGATGCCGCGCCGCATGTCGGGGCCGAACTGGATGGTCGCCACGTCGCGCAGCAAAATCGGCACGCCTTTGTCGCCTACGCCGACGGCGATTTTTTTCAAATCGTCGAGGCTCGTGATGTAGCCTTTCACGCGCAGGATAAATTCGCGTTCCGCCAGTTCCAGCGAACGCCCGCCAACCTCGCCATTGCTGCGTTCAATGGCGGTGCGGACGTCTTTCAACGCGAGGTTGTAGGCGCGCAGCTTGGTCGGGTCCACCGTGACCTGATATTGCTTCACGAAGCCGCCAACTGACGCGACTTCTGATACGCCCGGCACCGCCGTGAGCGGATATTTCAGTGGCTTCCTCGCCGGTGAAAGACGACGGGTTCCTGAATACCGTGACGAGCGCTTCGTCTATTATGACGGAACCGTTCTCTATCAAACCGTGATGGACCGTATGCGAGGGGGCATTGCTCAGGGGTTTTGAGGATTTGAATATTTTGGAGGTTATATCGATGGACGCCGGGCCGGAAACGCGGATCAGGCCTATCCCGCCGTGCCCGAACGGCGTCGATATGGCACAAATGGTGTCGTTTAGAGAGTACGGCATTTAAGAGCTGGCGGCATCAGCCTTTTTTCGCGGCAAGAGCACTATTTTTCTGAACCTGCCCTCACCTTCGGAAACGGATTCGACGGACGGGTCATTTTTCAGGAACATGTGGATGAGCCTTCTTTCATCGGACGGCATTGGGTCGAACCTGTACGGTTTGCCGGTTTGTTTGACCTCTTCGGCGGCTTTCATGGCGATCGTCTGAAGGCGGCTCTCCTGCTGTTTCCTGTAGCCCTCCACGTCGAGGCTTACTTTTGTGCGGGTTTTCTCGTCTTTGTGGAGTATGAGGTTGAGTATGTGGTCAAGCGCTTCGAGCGAATTGCCGTTCTTGCCGATTATAAAACGTGAATCGTCGGACTTTACGTTCACATACACCCTTCCCGTGAGCAGGGCGGTGTTTATTTCGCTGTACTTTATGTTCATGAGCTTGAACAGGTCTATCAGGACTTCTTTTGCCCTTGTTTGTGTGAGAGAAAGATCAGCGTTGCTTCCCTTGATGGACAGGCGGACGCAGGCGGGTTTCGTGCCCATGAGCCCGAAAAGCCCGGTAGAGCCTTCGTTCAGGATCTTAACATCGACCTGATCTTTCGAGACCCCCAGTTTTTTCAGGCCTTCCTGTATCGCTTCTTCTATTGATTTTCCTTCGACTTCGATTTCCATGTTACCAACCTCCCCCTGGCTCGCGGAGCGTGTGCGGGCCATTTAAGCTTATGCTGTTGCTCCCTGTTTGCGTAAGAAAAGATATTGTTCGAGCATGGTCATAAGGCTGTTAGTTATCCAGTAAAGGACCAGGCCCGCGGGAAATTTCAGGAACATAAATGTAAAGACCACTGGCATCAGCATCATCATCTTTGCCTGCGTGGGATCCGTGGAGACCGCGACCATTTTCTGCTGCACGAGCATTCCAAGGCCCATTACGACCGGAAGGATGTAGAAAGGGTCGGCAAGCGAAAGATCCCTTATCCAGAACATCCATTCGGCGCCACGCAGCTCGTAAGCGTTGCGCAGGGTCGTGAACAGCGCCCAGAAAATGGGCAACTGCAGCACCATCGGAAGGCACCCGCCCAGCGGATTGACCTTATGGGTCTTATAAATGTTCAACATCTCAAGATTCAGCCTTTTTGGGTCGTTCTTAAACTTCGTCTGGATCTCTTTTATATGAGGCTGGAGCCGCTTCATGTCGGCCTGAGCCTTGAAACTCTTAACCGTGAGCGGGAATACCAGCAGCTGCAGGCAGACGGTCAAAAGAACTATAGCCCACCCATAGTTGTGCGTCAGCTTATGGAAAAAATTCAACACCTCGAGCGCCGCCTTGCCCAGGAAACCAAACCACCCGAAATCTACGGTCTGGCCCAGCCCTATCTTGAATGATTTTAAATAGCTGTAGTTTTTTGGCCCGGCATAAAATTTGAGTTTGACGAGTTCTTCCCCATTAGAGAGCTTTTTTGAAAAAAGAAGCGTTGCCGGCGTCTTGTTGTCTTGTCTGATGACGCTGACCGAATCGAAAGTGAGGCTTGCGTCGGGTATCGCTGCGAAGAGGAAATATCTGTTGTCGAGGGCTACCCAATTGTAAGAGCCGAATTTGTAAGTGCCGGCGTTCAGGGTATCGAAGGAAGCCTTATCCGTATCGATGGAGGTAAGCGCCATTACCCGTTTCTTTTCGTCCTTGTCTTTCGAGTCCGAGCCGATCGGCCCCCAGGACATTTCGATGGCGGCCTGCTTTGGGGTCTTGACTGTCGGTTTTGCGTCTATTGTCAGGGAATTGAGATGAGAGTCTGCCAGTTCGTATGTTTTTGTTATACGCCAGCCCGAGGGCACATCGGCCGCGAAGACAACTTTTTTATCGGTGTTTTCTGAAACGGAGAAGTTCAATTCCGGGAAAGTGGAGAAATTCAACCCGGCGTCCGGCGTGACAAGCTCCACGGTCTTGTTTTTTTCTTTTATCTGCCAGCTTTTGATGCCCGCGCCGTAGGATGAGAAGACGGTCCTGAAAGTTTTACCCTCAACAATAATTTCTTTTTCGGGTGACCTGGATGACGCGGGAGCAAGCGAGACCGGCCCGGACAGAGTTGGAGATGTTGAGAGTGACTGCTGAGCGGATACAACGGCCTGAGCCGACGGGGGCGGGACGGTCATCCTCTTCGGTTTAGGCTGAAAGAAGGTCCACCATAAAATCAGAAAAAGTGTCGATAATATTACTGCGAGAATTGTGTTGCGTTCCATATATATTATAACTAGTTGGTTCAGGGTACCGGGTCGTAGCCGCCCTTGCACAGAGGATGGCATCTTAAAAGGCGTTTCAGGCCCAGGAAGAGTCCATAAGCGACACCGTGCTTTTCCACGGCTTCATATGCGTACTGGGAGCAACTCGGCATGAACCTGCATCTCGGCCGACCCGAGCGTGAAAACATCTGGTACAAAGCTATCAACTTAAGAGTTGTTTTTCTCATTGTCTTTGCCGCGCGATATCAGCGCGGAAGCGCTCTTTAGCATCGAAAGAACTATTTTTTCAAGCTGCTGAAAATCAAACTCCGCTGCTTCTTTCTTCGGAACAAAGACAAGATCGAGCCTGGGTTTGATCGAATACTTGTTGAGCCTGAAGATTTCTCTCAGCAGTCGTTTAACCCTGTTCCGTTTTACGGCGATACCGACCTTTTTGGAGATGCTTATCCCGATCCTTGCGAACTCCGGACCGGCAGCCCGTTCGTGAGTATAGACAAAAATTGCCGGATGAACCAACCTCCGGCCGAGATTAAAAACAATCTTGAAATCTTTTTGTGAGTGCAACCGTTCGGAGTAGCTTAAGGTGAAACGTCTCGTTTTCTCGTCGCTCATTGGCGCTGGAACGGTTTTATGCTGACAATACCACGCGGCCTTTCCTGCGTCTTCTGGAAAGGGTCTTACGGCCACCCGCGGTTTTCATGCGTGCTCTGAACCCGATGCTTTTTTTCCTTCTTGTTTTATTCGGCTGATAAGTGCGTTTCATTTGTTCACCCTCGCAAAAACTTAAAAGGTATTATATTAAAAAATAGTCCTCATGTCAACAAACATCTATGACTATCGCTTTTTGCGGTCTTGCCTACAAGAATGAGACTATGAGGAAAATGGTAAGAGTTACAAGCACCACGGTGGTCGCCCACCCGACAACGTTTTGGAAAAGATTGTTCGTATATTTCCCCATGATCTTTTTGTCGTTGACCATAAGGATCATCGAGACTATTACAACTGGCAGAAGGACCGCGTTCAGCACCTGTGACCAGATGGTTATCTGTATCAGGGGCGCCCCGGGCAGAAGGATTATACCGGACGCTACTGTGATAATAAATGTGAATAACACGTAGAACTGTGGAGCCTCGTTAATCTTTTTGTTTATCCCCGCCTCGAACCCGAAGGCTTCGCACACGTAAAACGCCGTGGCGAGAGGTAATATCGCTGCCGAGAAGATCGAGGCCACGAACAGCCCGAAGGCGAAAACTGCCGAGGCGAAAGCACCCGCAAAAGGTTTAAGTGATATCGCGGCGTCCTTTGCTTCGTTGATGACAACACCGTTCTGGTGAAGGGTCGCGGCGCAGGCAATTATTATGAAGAACGCCACCACGATCGTGGCCACACAACCTATTATAACATCCCAGAGCTCGTAACCGTACTCTTCTATCTTTATTCTTTTTTCAATTACGGCCGACTGCATGTAGAACTGCATCCACGGCGCGACGGTCGTGCCCACGATCCCGAGCACCATTCCGAGGTAGTCCTTGTTAAACTGCATCGACGGCGATATAAAACCCTTTGCGATCTCATGCCAGGAAGGTTTTGCCAGCACCGCCGATATCACGTAAGACATGAGACAAAAACTGAAAAATAGAAATATGCGTTCCGCGGTTTTGTAGTTCCCCTTTACCACGAGTATCCAGACACCAATAACGGCCACCGGCACACTGATGTATTTGCTTACCCCGAACACCATAAGGCTGCCCGCCACGCCGGCGAATTCGGTGGCCGTGTTGCCTATGTCTGCTATGACGAGCCCCACAAAAATGAAGAAAGTTATTTTTACACCGAAGTTTTCGCGAATGAGGTCGGCCAGGCCCTTGCCGGTGATTATCCCCATCCTCGCGTTCATTTCCTGCACCACTAACAGCAGGACAAAAGACGGGATTAGCGTCCAGAGCAGAGTGTAGCCGTAAACAGCCCCTGCAACCGAGTAGGTCGTTATTCCACCGGCGTCGTTATCCACGCTGCCGGTCACAATTCCCGGGCCGAGCACGGCAAGGAAAATAAGGATCGTTTTTATGAAATTGTTGGATTTTATTTTCTCTATTATCCCCATATTAAACGTCTTCCTCCGTCTCCACCCTTATCTCCCTGAAAACAGACTCGAAAGCATCCTTGATGCTTATTATACCCTGCACCTTGTTCAGCTTGTCGACCACCGGGACGATCGTAAAGTCATATTTATAGAACACCTCCGCCACGTCCTTGGTGCTGGTGTCTATTTTTACACGAGTAACTTTTTTTCTCATGAATTCAGATACGGGCCTTTCATTGGCTTCCGTAAGAAGTTGCCTCAGGGTAACTATGCCCGTGAGGACTCCGGCGTCATCCAGCACATATACATAGTAGATGGATTCGTTTTTGCCGGCTTCTGTTTTGATCTTGTCCAGAACGGCGCCGGCGGTTACGTTCTGCTTGACCGAGATAAAGTCGGGGTTCATTATGCTGCCGGCGGTTTTGCCGGTGTGGCCGAGCAGTTTTGTGATTGATGCCGATTTTTCACTGGGCAGCATTGAGAGCAGGAATCTTTGTTTTTTGACAGTAAGCTCGGAAACGAAGTCCGCCACTTCGTCGCTGTCCATGTCCGTGACGATATTAAGGAGCCTGTCGTTGTCAACGGTCTCGGCGATCTGAAGTTTTATCTTGAGCGGCAGTTCCTGGAACGTCTTTGACGCGAAAGAGTTGTCCAGAGACCTCAGCACCGCGTCTCTCTCCTCCACGCCCAGTTCCGCGATAATGTCGGCCAGGTCTGCGGGGTGCAGTTCGGAGAGCTTGGTGGTATTCGGGGTTTTCAGCGCCAGGTGTCCGGTCCCGCCTTCGGGTATTATCGGCTGCACGTATTTCCATGATATAAAATTGTCTTTCATCTCGTAACCGAACAACCAATGGAAAGCCGGCTCGACGACCCTGCTCCAGCCGAGTCTGCGTATGAGGCCTTTGACCCCGACATCAACATGCACCAGCCAGAATTTCAGTTCCTCTTTCAAGAGGTGGAGGTCGTTCACCCGCACGAGCTTGGAGCCGGAGATGTCCACGATCTGGTTATCGAGAAAAACATCCTTTAAAAGAATTTCATTTTCCTGCAGAGAGGTGCCGGGAGCGAAAGGTGTCTCCGGGTTTTCAAGGACGATAAATTTTTTTTCGCTGACTTTGGTGACGTGTTTCCATGGCACTATGAACTTCTCTCTGTTTAGAATGCCTTTTCTGACCACAAGGCCGCTTATCCTCGGATACATGTCTTTGAGCGAGGCGGCAATATCGGAGACGTAGCCTATTTTTTTGCCCGAGACCGCCAGTACTACGGGGATATCAAGCAATTGTGATAGAAATATAAAATTCTTTTTTAATGAATCCATTTTTACACCGGGAGATATAAATTTTTACGATTAAAGCATTTTTTCAAGCATGTTGCAAGCACAGGATAAGAAGAGAGGTTTTGCGACGGGGGGTCAGCCTCGTTTCTTGATGCGCTGGGTTTTGTTCAACGCCATGAACTTCGCGTATTCTTCGGGGCCTTTCGCTCTTATAAGTTCTATGCAGGCCCTTCTGTCCGAATTCATAAAGAACCCGATAATTTTTGAAAATATGTTGTTGAATTTTTCACAGTGAACAGTGTCGCTGTAGAAATTACACTGCGCGCAGCTTGAATAGTTGTTCTGCAGGCAGCACAGCCGCACTTTACACCAGTATGCTTTCTCGTTTTTCTGGCAGCCCTGGCACTTGCCTTTCAGGTAAGAGCCGCACGCGCCACAATAAAGCCCGCAGAACGCGATTAAATTTTTATCAGCGACTAGTTCTTTCATTAAGGCCTATCCATCACGGTCGAACAAGATGTTATTCTATAAGGTCTTTAGGTGTTTCTACAAGAGGCATGGTCACGCCTTTTGTTTCAATGAGTCCCGCGACTATCGCCGCTACAAAATAGATTACCCAAATATACGTGTAATACGAGCCGAGAAAAGCGGCCAAGCCAGCGGCCAGAAGGGCGATCACAAAGACGACAAGACCCATTTCGATGTATTTCCATTTGAGTTTTAGCAGGGTGTAGACCGAAATGAGCGGGTGAGTATGGCGTTTGTGCCGCACGTAGGAAGCCGCCAGGAACAGGAACCCGACAGGGGAGATCAGCTGAGATAGAAGGTGTATTACTACCAGCCTTATATCCTTGTTCCCGCTGATAAACCACGCGCCGTCATAAAGGGTCAGGCCGGCGAAGCTCCCTATCACTTTTGAGCTGTGGATGGCGATGCTGTTTACCAGGATGAAAATAGTCGCCGTGCACAACCCCACAAAATAAGCCGCAAAAACGGTCGATCTCGGCGTTCCTTTCTCATCCGGCACCCAGTGGAAAATGCCTATCAGGATAGCCGGCGAAATGATCGCCATCAGGAAGAACTGTCTTATTGAATTTATGATCATGGGCCAGGGATACGGGTTAAGCATCTGCAGAGGCCTGCTGATGAAATAAACACCGAACATCAAAAATGCCCAGAACACCTTTTTGTAGGCAAGTTCCCCGAAGATCAGTTTTCTATACTGGCTCACCACATGCACCTGGTACGCCATATAAAAATATACTAGGCCGGCTATAATCGGGATAAATAAGCTTATAAGTACAGTCATCATTGTAGAACCCTCTTTTGTAGTTCAGTTATTGTATAACTTTAGCGGCACGCTTTCAAGTTCTTTTAATATTTTCCCTATGTCGGGTGTCGCAAGAACCGATTCGGCAAGTTTCCGGCAGTCATTTATATTGAGTTTCGCCAGCAGTGCCTGTATCTCCGGAAGATTGCTTGGTTTCATGCTGAGAGCTTTTATCCCGCAGCCTACTAGGAAGGGGACATAAAGCGGGCTGTTCGACATATCGCCGCACACTGACACCTCTTTACCGGCTCTTGCCGCTGCGGCGGAGACCTGTTTGATGGCCTTAAGCACCGCCGGATGATGCGGGATATAATAATCGGCGACGTCCTCGTTCGTCCTGTCTACGGCCAGCATATACTGGACGAGGTCGTTGGTGCCGATGGAGAAAAAATCCGCGATCTTTGCGAAGTCGTCGATGATGCTTATTACGGCCGGTACCTCTACCATTATCCCCAGCTTTGGAGCGGGATTATGTGCGACACCGGAACTCTTCAATCCCTCTATGCATTCGGTAACAATATCTTTGGCCTGGATAAATTCCTCTATTGAAAAAACCATGGGAAACATTATGCCTATCGGAAACCCGTGGCTCGCCCTCAAGATTGCGCGTATCTGCTGGGTGAAGATATCCTTATTTTTCAGAGAGAACCTTATGGACCGCATACCAAGGAACGGGTTGTCGTTTTTCGAAAAAGGATAATAGGAGAGCATCTTGTCACCGCCGATGTCGAGCGTTCTGAACGTTACTTCCTTGCCGCCCATGCCTTCCACGAGTTTTCTGTAAACGAAATACTGTTCTTCTTCCGTCGGGAAGTCCTTGCGTATAATGAAGGGGAACTCGGAGCGGTACAGGCCGACGCCATCGCAGGCGAGGTCTCTGACCGCCTCAAGGTCTTTGAGGAGGTTCACGTTTGCCAGCAGTTTTATTCTTGTGCCGTCCTTTGTTTGCGTATTGGGCAGCATGAACGGTTTAGGTTTTGGCAAGGTTTTTGCGGATATCTTGTCGGCGAACTCGCTCAGTATGTCATTAGCCGGGCTTATATAGATGTTTCCGCTCTCGGAGTCCAAAAGTATCTTTGTTGAGGGCGGCAGATCGAGCAGTCTCTTATCATTGGCTATCACCATGGGAATCTCAAGCGAGTTCGCGAGTATCGCCACGTGGGAGGTGACGCCGCCGCTGGTGAGTACAATCCCTCCGGCATTTTCTGATGACAACCTCAGTATCTCTGAAGGGTACATTTCCCTGGCCACAACAATGCGCCCGGCCAGACCCTGGGCTCCGGCGGGTCCGCCCAGCAGGTTTGACAATATCCTTGCGGCAAGATCTTCAATATCTTTGGTTTTTTCTCTGATATAGGTGTTAGGGCTCTGCCGGAACAACTCGATATACTTGTTCGCTATCGCTATAACTGCTTCCGGCGCGTTACCACCTCCGGCAATGATAGAGTTGATCGGATCCATGAAACCCTTGTCTTTGAGTATAAGCAGGTGGGATGTAAATATCATCGAAGCCGCGTCGCTCAGTTTTGTCTCGACATTCGTTTGCATTTCTTCGAGCTGTTTTTTTGTTTCCCCGACGGCTTTGAGCAAGTCCCCGGCGCCGTACCGCTTTTGAAAAGTAAGCGTTTCGAATTCCTTGAACGCGCTGCCCTGTCCGAGGATGCGGACATCCCCGTAGGCATAACCTCTCGAGGCCGGTTTACCTTTAACGAACCTGTCCGTTATCGGTTCCGCGGCGCGTCCCGACCCGGAGACCGGAGGACGAGGCTGAACGGAAGTTATCAGCTGGATGTTCTCAATGACGTTTGCCAGCTGAGAGGCTATCACCTTCAGGGCGAGAACGTCAACGTCCTCAAAATGGTTTTCTTCTTTTCGCTGGAGCATCAGTACGCCGATTTTTGAGGCTCCGCGGACGATCGGCACCGCCAGGAACGACTTGAACAACTCTTCGTTCGTGCCTTTGAAGAACTTAAAATTCGGATGCGAAAATCCATCGCCGGTTATTATCGGTTTGCCCTGTTGGAAGCTTGACCCTGCTATACCTTCGCCGGCTTTCAGGCGTAGCCCGCCTATAAATTCCCGGTTCAGCCCGACGTTCGCCTTTAAAACAAGCTCGTTACTCTGCTCATCCATGATATAAATTGAGCAGACATCGGCGACCATGTGACTGGCGACCATGCGGACGATATTCTCAAGGAAGTTCTCAATGCTGCTCGAGTCCCTGAAAACCCAATCCAGCTCGTTTATGTCGAGAAGAAGGTTGATGTGTTTTGTATTGTCGGACATGATATGAGATTTTATCTTATTGACCATCCAGTGTCAATCCTGTTGCGCCGCATCCCGCCGCCCGGCGCGAGGTACAAAATATATTGTTTTTTACTTCAGTTTTTTATATTATGAGTCAGTTGAAAAAATTAATGACTGGAATGCCATGAACATAACAAAATACTTTCTTATCTTGTACGGTATCCTCCTTTTGTTGGCCTGCGGATGCTCAAAAAAGATTAGCTCCTTAACGGGCACGGAGCCCGTAAAGATTAAAGTCGCGTTGACAGGACCCTATGAAGCAAACGTGATCGTCTCGGAGCTGCTCGGCAAGTGGCAGAAAGAGCACGAGGGGATAGCCGTGGAAGTCGATTACACCCCCCAGTTCTATTCCGACAAAATCCTGACCGAGATAGCCGCCGATTCCGCCCCGGACATTATTTTCTGTGACGGCGATATTTTCGTGCCGTTCTTTTTTAAAGACGTTTTTCTGGACCTGACCTCTTTTGTAGAAAGCGACAAAAGCTTCGATATAAAAAGGTTTTATCCAGAGACATTGAAAAAATTCGAATCCAATAGAAAGTTATACTGCCTGCCGGCGGGCAGCAGGTCCTCCGGGATTATCTACTATAATAAGGATCTGTTCAAAAGATCGGGCGCGGCGTTGCCCGATGACAACTGGAACACGACGGAGTTTCTCGCGGCGGCAAAGAGGCTTACTGCGGACGCAAACGGCAGGCATCCTGGCGATAAGGCGTTCGACCCCGGCAGGATAACGACCTACGGGTACGCCGGCAGGACATGGGAAAATTTCGTTTACAGTTTCGGCGGACGGTTTGTGGACAGGTGGGACGATCCTGCGAAATGTTTGTTGAACGAAAATCTGGCCGTGGCCGGCATGCAGTTCGCGATGGACCTCTCATATAAACAGGGCGTTTCTCCGCGTCCGGGCGTGCCCGTGAACGGAGGGTCGGACAGGGGCCTGTTCGTGTCGGGCCAGCTTGGCATGTTTCAGTCCAGTATAGGGGACCTGCCGGATCTCAGAAAAGAGATCGGCGACCGGTTCGGTTGGGACGTTGTGTTGTTCCCGAAAGGGCCTTCGGGTAAGCGGGGGTTTCCAACGGACGTGTCGGGCTACGCCATTTACCAGATGACGGGGCATCCGCAAGAGGCGTGGGAGGTTTTAAAATGTCTTACGGGCGAGGCCGGTCAGGCGATGCTGGCAGACGCGGGAATATTGCATCCGTCAGACATGAAGATCGCGCAGGGAGAACATTGGGCGGCCAACCCTCTGCCCCCGGCAAATAAAAAGGCATTGAACGACGCGGTGCAGTATTCCGAATACGAGCCTTTTCACCAGATGTGGCGCGAGGCCTGGGACAGGAACGGAGCGCCCCGGATAGAGCTGATTTTAGACAACAAAATGCCCGTCAAACAGGGGCTTGACGATATAACGATTGATATGAACGAATTCCTCAGCCATAGATAAGACTGGCCCCGGCCAATGGCGGACAGATTGGTTTGTTTGTTTCACTATTGACACTTATGTTGCAGGATGTTATAATCTCGCAGGAAAGTAGCCGGTAAATTCGAGTTGTGATTTCTTTGGGCTACCAGGTTTAAGCGCAGGAGGTGCCCGGAGATGAAAGAAAAAAAGCCCAGCCAGTCCAATTCCTCTAACGACACAGATCCCCAGAACTGCGGCATCCCCCAGAGTTGTACAATAGGCCTAATTATCACAACCGGTATTAAATTTTTCGTTTCCCACTATTTTACGGAGATGCTTCAGGACATGGCCGAGAACGCGGGGACCAGCGGCTGCGACTTCATGGTCAAGATCGCCGATCCGAACGATCAGAAAACGAGTTATGTGGAGTTGTACGACACAAAAAAATGCGACGGGCTGCTCCTGGTCGCGCCGTTCATAGACGACCCCAAAATGAAAGAGGTTGAAAAGAAAGACATGCCGGCGGTAATCATCAACGGATTTTCACAGAAGATAAGCTACGTGGATTCGGATAATATTGACGGGGTAAAGCAGGCCATTGCGCATTTTACTTCGATCGGGCATAAACGTATAGCCATAATCAACGGCATGTTGGACAGCATAGACGGCAAGAACAGGTTCGAGGGTTATAAACTGGCGCTTGAGGAAAATAAGATCGCGTTCAATAAAGAACTTGTCACGAACGGCAATTTTGCGCAGGAAGGCGGATACGGCGCCATGAAACATCTGTTGAAACTTAAAGAGAGGCCGACCGCGATTTTTGCAGCCAACGATATGATGGCCATAGGCGCGATACAGGCTTTAAAGGAAGAGGGGTTAAGAGTGCCGCAGGATATGTCGATAATCGGTTTTGACGATCTCCCTCTTTCGGAACAGATAGAGCCGCCGCTCACAACGGTGAAACAGCCGATAACGCAGATCGGGAAAGAGGCGGTCGCACTGCTTATAACACAGATACAAAAAAGGAAACGAGCCTATACCAAACTGCTTCTCAAACCTGAACTGAAAATAAGAAAATCTACCCAACAGCTCAAAGCGTAGGGGGGGTGGTTTTAAAGTTCCCCGCTAACTTCCCTGTTCATACGGACGAAAAACTTTTTCATGTAGCTGTGCCGTTCCCGTGCCAGCCTCAGGCCTTCTTTTGTGAGCATCCGCGACTTGATGTGTTTGTTTTTTACGTTGTACTCGCGCCAGGCGGTGTCGTCCGGTGTATAGAGCCTGGTCTTCGATAAATCGATACCCTTATTGTGCAGTTTTGCCCCTATCTCCCCTGCGAAAAGAAAAGCGCGCCCTATCCCGACGGCGCCTATAGAATCAAGTTTATCGGCGTCAAATAAAACCCTGGCCTCAAGAGTTTTTGGAGAGGTGTTTCCTCT
>CAZSIW010000030.1:0-4539 GCA_964606755.1 uncultured Elusimicrobiales bacterium
TTCATACCTTAGAAACTTATACCAATGATCAAAGGACTGCTGATGCCGCCTTCAATCTTTCCAAAGGCAGCATTTATGACCGGCAGTATAGTATTTAATTGCTTTTACATCAAGCGGTCTTTTAGAAAATGCGCGTATAGTTGATAAACTATAATTAAATCATAAACATAGATTTGAACATTTTGAGGCCCGATAGCTAAAAACGCGGTCTTGAGATTATGACATTAGCTGTTTCCCGGTTTTTTTGTCAACAGCACTTTATCCTTGCCACATTGTCGGTCAAGCGGAGAGTTCGCGGTTTATATTCGCTACTTGGAAAAGCTTCTTATACGTTGCCTTGCGCTTATCATTCCACGCTTCAAAGCCGTCTACCGTATTGGGGAACGCTCGGTAAACCTCCTCCAACTTAACGCACAAACGATAAGCGGAAAACAATTTGAGTAACAAAGGAATATGTCCAATACCACAGAAGAATTTTACGACCATATCTTTAAAACTATAGCGGAATGTACGGTCGCTCCAGAGATTACCGAATTCCTGTCCCCCCAAAAGCTTCGTTCGGATAAGAATGTTTAGTTCATCGTGGGTTAAATTCTGCACCAGAAAACGGAGACCGTCTGCAAAGGCACGGATAGCGCCCTGTTCCCGTTTCCACGCAACGTTGTATTTCCATAATCCCTTTTTGCTTACGTCTTTGTTCCGGATTGCATCGGCAATTGTCTCTGCAGCCAATTTGCCGGCCACGATAGAACCCTGTACCCCAAAGCCGGAGTTAGTCGCGACCTGCCATCCGGCTTCACCGACAAGCACCAGACCGTTTGCTACGAGCATGGGCTGATCCGCACGCATCGGGATGCGCGGCGTAGGGCCGGTTCCCTTGGCATATGCAGTTTTTCCGTAGAGCGCGACATGCTCCGTTTCGTTCAGATAATCCTCAGTTAGCTTCTCCGGCGTTGGATTGTCCGCGAACAACGGAATCCCGCAACCAATATTTGCCTGTGTCTTATTTTCAGGTACTACCCAGAAATAACCATGGTTTTGCAGGATACAATACCAACCTGGGAAATCATGATCTGGAGAATGAAAGCATGTACCGAGAAGATCGCGCACCTCACGGTAGGCGACAACCGTATCCTCTCGCACAAGCTTCTCGCCATTGTATATCTCTTTGGGAAGCTTATCCCTTACCACGGCTCTGATGCCGCTTGAATCGCACACCACTTTGGCCCGTACTTCCGCCGTGTTTCCGTCAGACGCCTTGTACTGCACGCCAACGACAAAGCCATCTTTTATGACTGGGCCTGTAACATCTACGTCAGGCATCAACTCGGTACCAGCGTATAAGGCACACTTTAGAAGCCGCTGCCCAAGAAGATGCCGATGCGTTAGTGTTGCATCAATGGTTGCGTCAAAGAAATATCTGCGGTTTGGCGAGAACACTCGTAGCTTTGTCATTTTCATGTCGAACTCTTTCCCTTCCGGAAAGGGGATTCCCAATGTAGTAAACGCGTTGGGAAGAATGGTATCAAAAGTCAGCTTATCGCCAATTTCTTCCTTTTTGCGTTTGTCCATAAGAAGAACTTTCAGGCCTTTTTCAGCTGCTACCTTTGAAATAGCACACCCGCCGCTTCCGGCCCCGACGACGATGAGATCGTATGAATCCTTTGACATGATATCCTCCTTGTACTCTGTTATGTGAACCGTTTTCCCGGTCATGATTTGCAAAGTCCTCTCACAATGATTTTGAGACCCTCCTCATACATGCGAATTGAGGACACTCCTTCCGATTTTACGTATGTCTTGATGAGGAACATAATGTAGATGGAAAAGAAGAGTTCAGCTGTATGCTGCACATCCATTTCGTGAAACCTGCCCTGTTCAATACCTTTACCCAGGATGTCCTCTATAAGCTTTATTGCTCCCATGTTTATTTTATAGAAGCGGTCTTCACTCGGGAAAAGGGTGAAGATGCCCGGGTCATTTATGAAAATCGAACGGAGTTCATCATGGTCCCTGAGATATTCAATGGACCGCCTAGCCATTATCGAGAACTTTTGCACCACATCGTCCACTTGACCCACTGCATCGACAACTGCCTTCTGCCACTCCAGAAAAGCCATGCTCACGGTCTTTTCGTAGAGATCACGCTTACTGGTCACATAGAAGTAGAGGTTGCTTTTGGTCATGCCAAGTCCATCGCTAACATCTTCCAGTGTTGTCTTCTTATACCCATAATGGGCAAAAAGCTTGAGGGCGATGGCAAGGATGTCATTGAGTTTCCGGTCTTTGTTCGATATCATTTTTGAATAATAGAACATTTGGATCGATAAGTCAAATATTAAGTTTGTGTGGTATAAATTAGAAGAACAACATTACAAGAAGAAAGTAAGGTGATATGGTGTATATTGATAAAAACCCAAGAGGGATGAATATTACATTAGAAAATGTGTTGGTTTGCGGCGCGGACGTAAATCCCGTTACAATCGCGATTAATAGCTTCATGGGTTAAATTGTGAGAGTGAGTAAATTAAAACGCGCGCCAAAATTGGCACGCTTTTTAAGTATTGGCTCCCCAGTGCGGAGTCGAACATAATAAATAAGTGCTATTAATCATTGCATTTATTAACACCTGATTTTACACACTTTTAAGACCGTTTAAAGCCGTCTGTTATTTTGCTAATTCATGACCGATATTTGTATATTTTACTTGCACAATACTTGCACAAAACGACGATTTTTGTTTATATCTGCAATCTGTCCGTACATCGAAAAAAAACATCTATTTTTTAATGAGAAACAAGTTCTGGATGCGATTTAAGAGTCATCATGACTCCTTCCATGTATTGAAAGACCATCTTTTTCCCATTGCAAAGATAATCCCTGTTTCTGATGTGTTTTCCCTTGCTGGCTATGAAAGAATAATAAGGGCATCCGCTATTACATATGTGCATATATCTGCATTTGCTCTTTTCGCACTTGTTGATTGCTGATGTCCTGTCCGCAATCAATTTTTTCATACGTGGTGCTTTATCGGAAATGAGATCGGATATTTCTGTGTCGCCGATATTTCCCAAGGACATCGTTTGCGTGCCGGTAAATTTCGGACAGGGATATGAGTCGCCGTTCGGAACAATTGCAATAAACCCGGTAAAGCATTTTCCTCCGTATGTACATATTGTATTGGAAAGACCAGTTCCTGCGGCAATACATCGCAATATGTAATCAATGGTCTTAGGCGTTGGTAATTTCCTGCCTCTTTCAAACCAGGCATTGAACTGATTGATGAAATAGGATGCGTAATCCTTATTGGAAAGGGCTATCTTTTTGTCTCTAACGAGATTGCCTTCGAAATAAATATAAGGGTTGCTGTGAAAATAATTAATGCTCAATGAATGATAGAAATCAAGAATTTGCCCCTCTTTGCCAATATTCCTTTTAGTAATTGTAACGATAGCCCCGCATGAACCTTGTTTTTTGACCACATAATTGCGGTTGTTCAGTATCGTCTGTAACGAAGGTTTGCCTGTGGCGGTCGGACGATTAAAATCATGAATATCTTTCGTGCCGTCAATTGTTACAGAAATGTGGAAGTCGTTTTTGACGAAAAAATCTATCAACTCTTTATTGAACAAATAGCCGCTGGTTTGCACGGTATTGGTGAATTTTTTATTAGCATGTTTTCGTTGTGATTTAACTACCTGTTTATAGAAATCGATTCCGGCTAAAAATGGCTCACCGCCAGTCCATTCGAAGACAACTTTCACATGATGCGTATGGAAAGACTGTCTGATGGCTTCATCAAGCAGTCTCAAATCCATAAAGCTATTTTTTCCGCAATCTCCGTGAGCCCCTTTTGCAAAACAATACCTGCATGACAACACGCAGCTATCCGTTACCTGAAAAATAACATTTAGGCAGTTGACTTTTTTTAGTCTGTTTACGAGAGATTCAGGAGAAGTCTTTTTGTCTGATATAGGAGGAAGAAGTGCCTGTTTTATTCGCATAAACGTTAACACGCAAACACAACAATGCCGTAAAACAACTTAAAGATTATACAACATTTAGTTAGTATCTACAACTGTCTCCGTGCTGAGCGGTGTGTATGTTGCCGTGAGTTCCGTCTTCACGCGTTACGTTAGGATCATCTTTGTCGACATAAGAATCACCATGAATACCATTGCAATCGGATGCTGACGCCAGTTCCACACCTTTTTTTGCATAGCCAAATAGCTGTTCTATAACCTCATTAGAAAGCGTTTTTTGTATCTCAGTTTTAGAATTTGGATGTTCATTCATGGCTTCAGGTACGATAGCTGCGTTAGCAGTGGTTAATAAAAAAAGACTGGCAGGAATAGCGATCCCGAGTTTGCGGCTTACTTCAATCAATCTTTTTTCTGCTTCTGATTTTGTGCGATCAGTTTTCGTTTTTTTCTTATCCATTTTGCACCTCCTAATTCTATTTTCTTTGATTAGTAAAAGTTTTACATCACTGAGTTAGCTGATGCCAAACAACTTTTGATGCGATGCAAACCATCTTTT
>CAZSIW010000030.1:4639-12183 GCA_964606755.1 uncultured Elusimicrobiales bacterium
CTTTTGATGCGATGCAAACCATCTTTTAGTTTCTTGATAAATTTTGAATGTAATTTTTTAGGCATAAGCTAATGAAATTGTCAATCCCTCAAAAGAGGGATTTTGAACTGAAATATGGTTAAGATTTATGAAAAACTATGTTTCATAAAATTTGTATGTACCACTTGCGCAAAGTAACGATAAGTGTTAGTATGCGCAAGCGATCCATACAAGAGGAAATATGATGCTTATCGAATACATTCAAAATATGGCTGCAAAAGGTCGTTCCTGCTTCAGCCTTAAGGATGTCGAAAAATCGAAAGATTCGACTCCCGTGGCTGTCAGAGCTGCACTTCGCCGTTTGCAGAAGAAAGGCGACATTGCCATGCCTTACAGGGGCTTCTATACGATTGTCCCTCCGGAATACCGGACTGCCGGATGTATTCCGCCGGAGCAATTTATTCCCAATCTGATGGATTATCTGGATGACGCATATTATGCCGGTCTTCTCAGCGCCGCAGAATACCATGGCGCCGCTCATCAGCGTCCGCAGGTGTTTCAAGTAGTCGTGGCGAAAAACCGCAGGCCGATTGAATGCGGAAAAATGAAAGCGGAATTTATTGCGCGAAAGAATATCGAGAATATTAAAACCGAACAAAGAAATACTCCTGCCGGAGTGATCAAGATTTCCACTTCCGAAACTACCGCGCTGGATCTAGTTGGCTACGTCGATCATTGCGGCGGTTTGGATAATGTAGCGACTGTTCTTGCTGAACTTATAGAAAAAATTGATGTCGGTCGTTTGCTTGAGCAGGCTGAATTCTCTCCGATTGCCTGGATGCAGCGCCTCGGATATCTAATGGAATTGGCCGGTGGTCGCGAGAAGGCGGAAAAGATTGCCGGATACATTGCTCAGAAGCGGCCGGTTCGCACTCCGCTCGATCCTTCTCTTAGTATCAAGGAAGCAAAAATGGACAACCGCTGGCGAATTTTTATAAACACTAAAGTGGAGGCCGATATATGATTTCAAGCGCCTATATCAAGGAATGGCGAGAAAAAGCTCCGTGGCCTCGGAATGATCAAATAGAGCAGGACATGATTATTTGCCGCGCGCTCATAGAAATTTTCAGCCATCCGGTGTTATCGGAAAATCTGGCGTTTCGAGGCGGCACCGCCCTGTTTAAACTATATTTGTCACCGGTTCGTTATTCTGAAGATATTGATCTCGTCCAGGTGCATCCAGGTCCCATTGGCCCGATAATGAACGTTCTGCAGGAAAGATTAAATCCTTGGCTGGGAATCCCTAAACGGAAGCAATCCGAAGGCGGGGTAACGCTAACCTATCGGATGATGTCGGAAGAAGGTATGCCGCTAAAACTGAAGGTGGAAATTAATTCACGGGAGCATTTTACGGTACTCGGGTATGAAAGAAAAAATTTGGATATGCAATCCCGCTGGTTTTCAGAAAACGCTTCTATACTGACATATAAGCTTGACGAATTGTTGGGAACAAAAGTTCGGGCGTTATATCAGCGAAAGAAGGGAAGGGATTTGTTTGATCTATGGATGGCATTTACAACCGCACAGGCACAACCTGAAATAGTGATAAAATGTTTTCTGCAATACATAGAAAATGAAGGCCTCAGCGTTTCGCGTGCTGAATTTGAAAAAAATTTTCTTGCAAAAATCGCCAATTCCAGTTTCGCTAAGGATGTAATACCGTTATTAATTGCCGGTACTGTTTTCGATTTCCCGGCGGCAACAAAATATTTAATAAATCAACTAATACCTTTAATCCCGAGCGAACCGTGGCAAGGTAAAATTTCCTGATGCAGATGGTCATGCCAGTTGTAAAACAAAGCGATTGGAAGAAATTTTCCAAAAACAATAAAGTATAAGGAAAAACTAATATGGAAAATAGAACACTGTTGTTCCTGATTTTCGACAATGTCTCGTATAGCAGTATTTGATTTATCGATATTATCTTCTCAAATTAGTATGCCGTCTCTGGTTTTGATAATCAAAAAATAATATTTTGTCCGTAACGGGAATCATTACATGAAATTATTATTGACAATTCATTATTATGCTCATAATATAAGCGCATAACTATTAAGGAGATGAAAAAATGAGAATAACGGCAAACATTCCCGACAACATTGGAAGGGTCGTAAAAACTTTCGCGGACAATGAAAAGAAATCCGTATCTTCAGTGATAACTGATGCCGTCCGGAATTACATTGTTCTAAAAAAGAAAAAGGAAAGCGGCATGAAAGTTTTAGGCCTTATCGGCAAAGCGCATGTTTCCAAAGACGTTCATAAGGACATAGAAACGATGAGGACAGAGTCGCATGATAGGTATTGATACAGGCTTTTTTATCGAGCTAATTAGAGGCAATAAGCGGTCGACGGAAGTCTGGAATGAAATATTGGACGGAGAGGATTCCGTTGTATCCTGTATTTCTTTATACGAGTTAAAAAAGCTTGCCCTGAAAGGTTCAATCGACAACCACTCTGTAGATACTTTACTGGAAGCCATAAAGAATATTTGCCATATTGCCTGGCTTGATGATTCGGAAATATTTATGACCGCAGCCAACATGTCTTATGGCCTCGGTCTTCATATGTCCGATGCTCTAATACTTTCCGGCTTTATAAGATATAACGCGACGACAATTTACACTGTTGATCCTCATCTTTGTTTGTATAAGAAAAAAGGGGTTCATGTCATCCTACTCAATTCTGTCTTATAAAAGATATGAAAAAGAAATTAAAAACAAATTGGCTTCGTATTAACGCTATGAAAAATGAGAAAACTCTAATGCACAGTGGCACTATTGCCGGGGGGTATTCCAATAAAAACCCAATATTGATGAGTAATGCATTAGAAAATGTGTTGGTTTGCGGCGCGGACGTAAATCCTGATACAATTGGGATTAATAGTCTCATGGGTTGACTTTTGCGAGTGAGTAAAAAAAAAGCGCGCCAAAATTAGCGCGCTTTTTTTAGTATTGGTCCAGCGCGGACTCGAATAGATTATCTAAGTATTATTAATAATTAAAATTTTAATGTGCATAATTTTCTGCATACCCCCAAATATACCCCCAAATTTTTTCTTTCAGTACTCAAAATATATCAAAGCCAGTGTTTCTCTTCAACAGGGAAGAAGATATTCATTCACTGAATCAAAATAAAAAAGTCTGTATTTTCCTTGGCCTAATAACCTGGGCGGGATGATAAAGCATTAATGTGTAATAGCTGATTTCTGTGATTTTGCTGAATAGGTGTGTTGATGATGAGCGTAGCGAAAAGGAGACATACTTTTTCAGCATCAAAAAATCACAGATATTGAAAGCAGCTATTACAGATTAATAACCTCAAGCAGGGCGGGATAAGTCAATTATACTTGTCCCTGATTAAAGGTATCCTGAAACCGACGGACAATTGAAATTGTCTGGAGTGAAAACCCAACCCTTACTATAACCATAAATTCTACTAATTATTTGATTGTCCGTTATTTTTATCGTTTTTACCATACTTCACCTGACACAAATATACATATGTTTTTGTGTCAACACTATAGCGCGATATCTACATCTTTCAGCAACAAAAGAACGATTAGTCTATGCTTCTGTCACACTGCGAGGGCTTGCTATAATGGGAATATTCGCCGATTTTCAATTGGTAATAATTTTTCCCGTCCCGTTTAATTTAAAGCGAGTTTGAATAAAAATATGCAATTTAAAATACATTGGTAATATTGCTAAATTACCATTTTGTGTTATAGATACTCATCTTTTTCAAATAATGTGCAGGTGATTACGTGACCGCTATCTCCGACTATCTCAAAAAAATCGAAAAGGCTTACACTGCCGGCAATGCCACCGAGCATACACATCGCCCGGCCCTGAAAGAATTGATGGAAAACATGGCCGCCGGAATCACGGCGACCAATGAGCCGCGCCGAGTCAAGTGCGGAGCGCCGGACTTCATTGTAACAAAAAAACAAACCCCTCTGGGCTACATTGAGTGTAAAGATATCGGTAAATCACTTGCCGAAGTGGAACGCACCGATCAGATAAAACGATACAGGGAATCTCTGAGCAATCTCATTTTGACTGATTATCTGGAATTCCACTGGTATGTCGGCGGGCAATACCGCTTAACCGTGCAACTGGCGACGGTTGCGAACGGTAAAATCAAACCGGTTAAAAATGCCGAACAATCCTTGCAAGAATTATTTTCCGCGTTTCTGACCACCAGCATTCCCACCGTTAATTCACCCAAAGACTTGGCCGTCCGCATGGCGGCTCTGGCAAGACTTATTCGAGATATCATGAAAGCGGCCTTTAATGAAGAAAACTTAACCGGTGACGAACCCGATCCTCTGCATGAACAACTCGACGGCTTTCGTAAAGTTTTAATTCATGATCTTTCGCCAGAACAGTTTGCGGACATGTACGCGCAAACAATCTGCTACGGCCTTTTCGCCGCCCGCTGCAACGCTGACAGCGCTGAACGTTTTACCCGCCAGAATGCCGGATTTGATTTACCCAAGACCAACCCCTTTCTGCGCAAAATGTTCGACTATATCGCCGGAGTAAACCTTGATGAGCGAATCGTCTGGGCCGTCGATGATCTTGCCGAACTTTTACACCATACAGATATGGAAGCTATCCTCAAAGATTTTGGCAAGCACACACGGCAGGAAGACCCGGTCGTTCACTTCTATGAAACATTTCTGGCCGCCTACGATCCCAAGATGCGCGAAGCACGCGGTGTTTACTACACACCGGAGCCGGTTGTCTCTTACATTGTCCGCAGTATCGATCATATTCTGAAGACAGATTTTAAACTCCAGGACGGCTTGGCCGATGCGACAAAAATAAAGGTGGTCCAAACAACCGGCAAAAAGAAAATAGATGTGCACAAAGTCCAGATTCTTGATCCGGCCGCAGGCACCGGAACATTTCTTTACGGCATTATTGACCACATCCACAATGACTTTAAAGACGACAAGGGCATGTGGTCAAGCTATGTGTCGCAGCATTTGCTGCCGAGGCTCTTCGGCTTTGAACTGCTCATGGCCCCGTATGCGGTCGCGCACATGAAGCTGGGCCTGCAACTCAAAGATTCGGGCTATGATTTTAAATCAGCCGAGCGTTTGCGAATTTATCTGACAAACACTCTGGAAGAAGCTCACGCCATGTCCGGCCTGCCGCTTTTCACCCAATGGATTGCCGAAGAAGCCAATGCCGCAAGCGACATCAAAAAAGATGCGCCCGTGATGGTAGTGCTGGGCAATCCGCCGTATTCCGGCCATTCGGCTAATACAGGCGAGTGGATCGGCAATCTTCTACGCGGCAACGATACTCAAACGGGACAAAAGACAGGCAACTATTTTGAAGTAGATGGTCAACCGCTGGGCGAGAAAAATCCCAAGTGGCTCAATGACGATTACGTAAAATTCATCCGGTTTGCGCAATGGCGCATTGAACAAACCGGCTACGGCATTCTGGCCTTTATCAGCAATCACGGTTATCTGGACAACCCCACTTTTCGCGGAATGCGTCAAAACCTAATGCAGACCTTTGATGACATTTACATTCTTGATCTTCACGGCAACAGCAAGAAAAAAGAACGCTGTCCGGATAGTTCCGAAGACAAAAACGTCTTTGATATTCAGCAGGGCGTTGCCATCGGAATTTTTATTAAACGAACAAGCAGCAAAAACGAGCTGGCGACTGTGCGCCATTCTGATCTCTGGGGTAAGCGTGAATTATTCGAGAAGACGAATGATGAAAATAAACTAGTCGGCGGCAAATATCATTGGCTGGCTGAAAATTACACAAAGACAACATCATGGTCGCAACTAAAACCTCAAGCACCAATGTATCTTTTCATACCCCAAAATATTAAATTGAAATCCGAATACGAAAATTACGTCAAGGTGACGGAGATACTATCGGTTAATGTTCTTGGTTTTCAGACACACAGAGATTCTTTCGCTATAGATATTGATAGAGATGCACTATTGCAGCGTATTAAAGATATGCATGACACTTCTTTATCTGATGATCAGTTTAAAGAAAAATATAATCTTAACGATAACGATAGTCGGAAATTAATTAGCACTAGACATAAACTCAGAAACGACAAGGAGTGGAAATCTCATTTAATAGATTGCATATACAGACCATTCGATAAGCGAGTCTGTTACTTTAGTACGTTAGTCATGGACCGGCCACGTCGTGAATTAATAGATCATGTTGCTGAGAAAATGAATAAATGTCTATTAGTGCCCAGGCAGATTGGAGTGGTTGGCTGGCGTCATTGTATGGCTGCAACTTCTGTTTCTGAGAGCTGTGTGGTTTCTACAAAAACAAAAGAACAAAATTATGTTTTTCCTCTTTATCTTTACGCGGATGGCACCTCTAATAATACGTTGTTTGAAGAATCAGAACAAGAACGCAAGCCCAATCTCTCACCAGAATTCATCGAAGACTTTGCCGCCCGATTAAAAATGAAGTTTATCTCTGATGGAAAAGGCGATAGAAAAAAGATCTTCGGGCCGGAAGACATTTTTAACTATATGTATGCTGTCTTGCATTCGCCAACCTATCGCAGTCGCTACGCCGAATTCCTAAAAATGGATTTTCCCCGTCTGCCGCTTACCTCTAATCCGGAACTTTTCCAAAGCCTCTGCTCACTTGGCGATGGACTAGTTTCTTTACACCTGATGGAAAAGCAGGGGAAGAAAATTACCAGCTATCCTGTGGCCGGAGACAGCGCCGTAGAGACTGTGCGCTATACCGAGCCGCAATGCGAAACCAGAGGGCGCGTCTGGATTAACGCCACGCAGTATTTTGACGGTGTTCCCAAAGAAGTTTGGGAGTTTCACGTCGGCGGTTATCAGGTCTGTGCCAAATGGCTCAAAGACCGCAAGGGCCGCAAGCTCACCTATGACGATCTGACCCACTATCAGCAAATCGTCTCGGCGCTTGCCGAAACCATCGTGCTCATGGAAAACATTGACGCGGCTATCACCGCCTTCGGCGGTTGGCCGATTGCATAGGTAATGCGTACAAGAAAGGTCAATATCAATGTTAGAGTCAAAAAGAATCAAAAAGTTACGTGAAGCACTAATTAAAGAAATACCAAAATCACCAAATAATAAAGAAACGTTGCATTGCCTTCAGTCAAAACACCTTCCTGACTTGTTGATAATTTATGCAAACTGGAAAGTCCGTTACGTCACTCCACGCCCCAGGGAAATAATTATTGAACCCGCGGCCCTAAATCATTCAAGCTGGGTTACATTCTCTAACAAAATATCTAGCTTCTTAAAAAAGGTAAAAATTGGGGAAGACCTTACGCCTTATTTATCCTTGCTAGTACAAAAAAAGGGTTTTTCGCTTGCTACTATTTCAACAGGAGCAGATGTTGATAGATGGGCAGATAAGGATTTTCTGCTCAATGTAATGGGTTATCATCACTTCCATTTAGGTAATATGAAGTGGTATAGTTATGGCGGACACCTCGAAAAGAGTGTTATAGAAACTAAA
>CAZSIW010000031.1:0-5784 GCA_964606755.1 uncultured Elusimicrobiales bacterium
TCAGTGGAGTCCCTCCGACAGGAGCCGGAGGCTCCCTTAAATAACACGACCTCCCCGGAATCGCTTGTGTTAGCAGTTCTCACTCGCCGCGAATTATTTTTGGTTTCCTCTCAAAGTAAAAGCTTGGAGATTCCGCCTAGGGGATTGATAAATTATAGCATTTCGGGAGTTCCCTGGCAAAAAAACACCCTGTCCGTGCGTGTCGGACAGGGTGGTGATTACACTGTAAAAACTCTTCTATTTCTTCACGTTTACATCTTTTTGCATGTTTTCGGGCTGGCCTTTTTCGCAGGGTTCTTCCATTTTATTCATTCCCCAGAACTTATGGTCTCCCATGGCTCCTTTCATGCAGCAACCGGTTTTTTCCATCATCCCTTCGTGCATCCCGCGATGGCAGTGCCTGCGCGCAACCCCGCCGACAAGAACGAGACCGGCAAAGACAAAAAGAATTATCGCCATTATCTTACCGAACTGCGCTGTTCCCTTCGCCGTGTCGCTTCTCCCTGCTGTCCACAAAGCAATGTAACCGCCAAAAACCAGAACAACCGCGCCAACTACAGGTAACATGATACACATCTTTGAGCCTCCTTTTAAATCTAACAGCAATTTCTGTTTTTTGCTCTGCTGATAATTTAGACAACCTGAGCACTTAGAAAGTTACTATTATGAAAAGCAAAAAATCTGAAACACTGGATCTCCTTCCCTGTCACTGATCTCCTTTACAAGCCGGGTGTGAAACCTGGAAGTTTTGCAGAATTTTTCAAACGCGTCATAGTAACCCAGCCTGACCCCTGATTTTGAATAGGGCCGGGAAAGCATGATGAAATACACTTTCTTAGAACCACTGAACTTTTTAAGCCTGTCTATAAATTTGTCATTTGCTACCAAGTCGAAATTATCGGATGCTTCCTCAATATCGATCTCGTTCTTTGTGATCACTTTTAAGTTTTTCGCTATCCCCCAGTCAAGAACCATACTCTTATAGGACGGATCGGTCCCCAGATAAGAACCAAGCTGGTAAATAGCGTCAGACCACAATCCTTTTCCCCCGGTTCTATCTAAGCTCCTGTATTCAGCCCTCACATTCACCAGATTCGAAATGATATAGCCTGCAATAACCATGACGGCAGCAAATTTAGCGATGCGGCTGTTTCTTGAAATCAAATAATCCATAAACAGGGCGATAGTAATAAAAATGAAAGGGAGCATGACAAACAGATGGGTTACTATAAAGTTTGAAACGGTAAAACAGCTGCCAATAAAAAGCAGAGTCTGCACAACGACTATAAACCTTAGCAGTTTTACATGCACGGCCGCCGTTACCGAAGAGAAAAAAGCTGCGTAGACCAGATAAAGATATGAGACCGCATAAATGAAAATAATGCCTGGGTTACGGAAAACACTGCCGGACAGATCGTACGAGCTCCAGGCCAAAAGAGAAGTTAAGTGTTTGCAGCGTATAAGGAAATTATGGATGAACGCATAGTTGCTTATTCCTCGGGAGTTTGCTCCCGTCAGGGCGTTCAACAACACTTTAATGGTGGGAACCTGATGGACGCAGTTAAAATAGATCAGCGGTAGCATCCCTGCGGCGAAAGCAACGATGCAATTAATTTTAGCTTTTCTTTTAAGCCGTTTGTCCGGGCTGGCGAGCAGCAATGTACAAATAACAAAGGATGCCGCCACAACGAGATAATTGAGTTTTGTGTATATTCCCAGGCCTGTCACAAAAACTGTGCCGTAGAGATAATATAAGTTCGAGGTTTTGTGCCACTTTAAATACAATATCGCGGCCAGCAACTCCAGAGAAACGAGAAGCGGCGCCTCACTGACAAGCCCAACCCTGCTCCAGAAAATGAATGAGACATTGAAAACCATAAGCAGACACGAAATAAAGGCGACCTGCCAGCCGAACAATATCTCGCACAGCCACCAGGTAAGCCAGACAGCGCATAAGGCAAAAAATATCGGGACCGCGCGGGATACACGGTAGTCACTGCCGAATAATTTATAGGCACCCGCTACCGCATAAGATTGCGTACTTCCGACATATGAACCCAGCATCACGGGGAATATTTTCCCTGCAATTTTAACAGTCAACATGCTTGACGGATTCCCTTTCTGCTGAACCATATCCAATGCTGGAAGTGAGTACAGAGCCTCGTCATAATAATAGCCCGGCAGGCTGAGTTTGCGGGCTGACAGGAATAAAAAAATGAATGACAGTACTGCGAGGACACATATCTTTAGGTATAATTTCATCCGGGTGGTCTCCGTTAAGCAGGTTTGTTGCGGAGAGGCTGTCCTGTCAGGCTACAGGTTTGCTCGCTGGATCGGCTTTATCAGTCTGCACGTATTTCGATAAGAATATGGATTGGACAATAACAAAAACAAGCATGATGCCGATTATGCCGAACATCTTGAAGTTCACCCATATCTCAGTTGAGAACGTGTAGGCTACGATCAGGTTTAACAATCCCAGAAGCGCGAAAAACGTGCCCCACGAAAAGTCTACTTTGGCCCATGCCGCGTCGGGGAGCTCCATCTGTTTTTTGAACACCTCTCTCATGGCATTCTTTTTCAGTACATATCTGGAGAAAAATATTATCGAGCTGAAGACCCAGTAGATCACCGTCGGTTTCCACTTGATGAAGATGGGGTTTTTGAATACGAGCGTAAGGCTCCCGAAAACAACTAGTATGGACAGGCTGATACAGAGCAGGGTGTCTATCTTTTTCTCACGGTAATAAGTGTATGCCCCTTGGAGCAGCCCGGCGGCTATGGCGACACCCGTGGCGAAGTAAATGCCCTTTATTTTAAAAGCGATAAAAAACAGGATTATAGGGAAGAGGTCAAAAAATACTTTCATAATAATTTCTCCATAAGCGCGCCGGTTTAATTTTTATCATTATATCAATTTCAATTTCGAAAGCAAAATGGCGGTTTCAGGAGGTAAAACAAAATACCAATTCCACTGAAACGGAATTGGTATTTTAAGATAAATTTCCTGCAGAGAGCTATTACGACATTTGAAAGAATTGTTATTTCCTGTTCGCGGGTTCTACGCTGACCCTATGGCCCTTTATGAAAGATCTGCCGTTCATGGCGTCGATCACTTTCTCGGCCACTTCCTCCGTCACCTCGACAAAGGAAAAGGCATCGTATATATCGATGTCACCTATCATGTCGCCGTTGATGCCCGACTCGCCGGCTACAGCTCCGAGCAGGTCTCCGGGCCTGACGTTCTGCTGCCTGCCCACGCTTAAAAACAACCTTACCATCCCGTGCGCAGCGCCAGTATCCCCGAACCTTCCGCCCTGCTGCTGTTTGGCGGCAGACGCAGAGGGTTTCGTGGGTTGCTGAACAGACATCTTCAAAAGCGCCGCGGCGACGTCGAGAGACGTATAATCATCGCCGATCATCCGCTCGATCATATCCGCGTATTTTTTGGTGTCTTTCTTCTCAAGTTCCTTTATGACCTTGTTGAAGAACTGCGTAAGCCTCATTTCCTCCACGTCCTGGGGGGACGGCACCTGCTGGCGTTTTATGTCTACCCTGGCGTAGCGCTGTATATCGCGCAGTTTGTACACTTCCCTGCCCGACGCAAACGTGAAGGCTTTCCCTGACCTGCCGGCCCTGCCGGTCCTGCCGATGCGGTGAACGTAGTATTCGTCATCGTTTGGCATATCGTAGTTGAACACTGCCTCGATATCGTCTACGTCTATGCCGCGCGCGGCAACGTCCGTGGCTACCAGTATCTCAATTGTCCCGGCCCTGAATTTCCCCATTACCCTGTCGCGCTGTGACTGGTTCATGTCACCGTGGATGGCATCCGACGAATATCCCCGGGCCTGAAGGTGCCCCACTACCTCATCCACCTTTCTTTTCGTGTTGCAGAAAATGAGCGAGAGTTTAAATCCGTGCAGATCTATCAGGCGTGTCAGGACCTCGAGCTTTGAGGATTCCTTTACATCGAAATATACCTGCTCTATTTTTGGAACGGTAAGCTTGCTGTGAGGGATCTGGACAAGATGTGGATTTTTCTGGAACTTCCTGGTCATGTCCATGAAGGCTTTCGGCATGGTGGCCGAGAAAAATGCGGTCTGCCTTTCCTTCGGAACATTCTTTAATATGAGCTCAATATCTTCCCTGAAACCCATATCGAGCATCTCATCAGCTTCATCGAGCACTACCATATTCACTGATTCAAGCCTCAGTGTCCCGCGCTCGAGATGGTCTATCACCCTTCCCGGCGTGCCTATAACGATGTTCACACCGCGCCTGAGCGCGTCTATCTGCCTGCCGATAGGCTGGCCTCCGTACACCGCGAGTATCGAAGTTCCCTTCTTATGCCTGGAGAGATTCATAAGCTCTTCAGCCACCTGAATAGCGAGCTCCCTTGTGGGACAGAGTATAATGGCCTGCGGTTTTTTGAGTTTGGGGTCAAGCCTTTCAAGGGCGGGTATGCCGAACGCGGCTGTTTTCCCCGTTCCGGTCTGTGCCTGACCTATAATGTCCCTGCCCTTGAGCATGGGCGGGATGGAAAGAGATTGTATCGGTGTAGCTTCCTCAAAGCCCATCTCTGTGACAGCCTTGAGCGTTTCCGGCGAAAGCGCCAGATCGGTGAACAAAAGATTTTTCATTATTGTTATTCCTCCACAAATGTCCGTTAAGTATAGCTGTTTGTGAGTGAATAATCAACAAAAACAGATTGAAAATTGATATATAAGATCAAAAAATAGATATTAAAAGTATCAAAATTCATGTGCTCTGCATAGCAAAATCATATTAAATCATTCGCAGAAGGCGAATACTTAATATATATTTTTTATATTGATTCTTGTTGTTAATTCCGGTTTATAGTGGGGTGTTTAGAGTTCGGGTTTTGTGGACCCAGGCAAAAATTACCGGCAAAACAAGTAGAGTAAGAAGCGTAGTAGACACCATACCTCCTACTATTACCAGAGCCAGTGGCCTCTGGGCCTGAGAACCGACTGCGTGAGACAATGCCGCAGGCAAAAGACCCAGCCCGGCAAGCAAAGCGACCATTATCACGGGACGCAAGCGAAGAGATGAGCCTTCTATGACAGCTGTTTCCATATCGTAACCCTTGTGAACGCTAAGTTTTTTTACGTAAGAGATAAGTATTATACCGTTCTGGATGGCAATACCGAACAGAGACAGGAAACCTATACCCGCTGAGATGCTTAGGTTTTCTCCCGTAAGGTAGAGAGCGGCGATGCCGCCTATAGCGGCGAACGGCACGTTGAGTATCACTATAGATGATTCAAGAGCGTTGTTAAAGGTGAAGAACAAAAGCAGAAATATGGCGAGCAGTGTCAAAGGGATAATGACAGCCAGTTTCAGCTGAGCCGTTTTCATCTGGTTGAACTCGCCGTCCCATTTTATCGTGTAACCGCGCGGCAGCTCGATCTGTTTTTTTACATCTTTCTGAGCCTCGGCGACCGCGCTTCCGAGGTCCCTGTCCCTTACACCAAACTTTATCGCGATGTAGCGTTTCCCGGCCTCGCGATAAATAAAGAACGGCCCATCGGTCAGCTCAACGTTGGCGACCATGTTGAGAGGTATCCTCTGCCCGTCAGGTGTGTCAACCAACAGATATTTTACCTTTTCCAACATGTCTCGGTTTATTTCCGGGAACCTGATAGCCAGGTCAAAAGTCCGCTCGCCTTCAAGAATAGAGCTCACGGCGTTGCCTCCAATGGCGTTCTGGACCACGCTATCCACATCAGAAACGTTCAGCCCGAACCTCGCGCATTCGCC
>CAZSIW010000031.1:5794-11783 GCA_964606755.1 uncultured Elusimicrobiales bacterium
GTTGACGTTTATGTTCAGCGTCGGCTGACCCAGCTCCTGATAGATACCCACATCGACTATCCCCCTGACTTTCCTGAGCAGGCCCTCTATTTTCTGGCCTCTTTCACTAAGCTCTTCCAGCTCCGGGCCGAAAAGTTTGACACAGTTTTCCCCTTTTACCCCGGAAATAGCTTCAGCCATATTGTCCTGGATGTATTGAGAGAACGTGTATTCTATACCTGGAATGCTGTCCAGATAATCCTGCAGTTTTTTCTCTATGCTTGATTTAGTGGAACTGCGGGGCCATTGCCCGGGGCGTTTCAGGTACACCCCGAACTCCAAGTTGAAAACGCCGGTTGAATCCGTCCCGTCGTCGGGCCGGCCGATCTGGGCGACCACGGTATCTATCTCGGGACGGCTCAGGAAATACTTTCTTATCTCGCCCGCCACTTTTGAGGAATAGCTCAGGTCGACCGTGTTGGGAAGCGTCACTCTTATCCACAGGTTGTTCTCTTCCAGCGTTGGCAGGAAATCCGTGCCGAGGTTGTATGCCCCCCACAGGGCTATGGAGAGCGTCAGCAACGCTGTGGCTACCACCAGCTGAGGTTTTTGGATAAGCTTATGCAGAAGAGGCCTGTAGTAGCCGAGTATCCATTCGACGAACTCCGGGGTGTGCGGTGCTGCACCGGTGCTGAAAAGATACGACGCGCTTACCGGCATGAACGTTACGCTCAAAATGATAGACGCGAACAACCCGAGCCCCATTGTGAAAGCCATCGGCTGGAATATCTTGCCCTCGACTCCTCCCATGAAAAATAATGGCGAGTAAGAGGTTATTATTATCAGGGTTGAAAAAACCATTGCCCGCTGAACCTCGGCCGTGGCCTCGATCACTGTTTGAAACAACCCGTCCTTGTTAGTTTCAAGCTGGCGCATAATGTTCTCTATCACTATGACCGCAGCTTCTACGATAAGGCCGAAGTCTATGGCGCCGAGAGAAATGAGGTTTGCGGGTATCTTAAAAAAATACATCCCCATGAACGCAACGCACAGAGACAGCGGTATCACAAGAGCCGAAGCGACAGATGCGCGGATGTCTCCGAGAAACAGGTACAATACCACAAGGACCAGCATTATCCCCATCAGCAGAGTGTGTTTTACCGTCCCGAGCGTCATGTCTAGTAGGTTTTGACGGTCGTAGAACGAATTTATTTTTATGCCAGCGGGCAGCACTCCGCTGGTGTTAAGCTCTACTATCTTCTGGCGGACCCTGGCCAGCACTTCGCTCGCGTTGCCGCCCCTTCGCATCACGACAATGCCTTCCACCACGTCGCCGTCTTTATTGAACTGAACCATTCCCAGCCGCGGTGCGTTGCCGATAGCAACTTCTGCGATATTTGAAACCTTGACCGGAACACCCTGGTTGACGGAAACTACCACGTTTCGTATATCATCGAGCGTTTGCAGGAGACCCACGCCTCTGACCACGTAGCGCTGTTCGCCGCCGTTTATGACGTCGCCGCCCACGTTGGCGTTCGCGTTGGAAAGTGCCGCGACAAGCTGGTTGAGCGTTACTCCGTACGACTGGAGTTTTTCTGGGTCAGGCATCACCTGGTACTGCTTGACCATCCCGCCGAAAGCGTTTATGTCTGCGACCCCGTCCACGGCTTTCAGGCCCTTGTAGATGTCCCAATCCTGGTAGCTCTTTTGTGTGATGAGGTCGGCCGTGCCGTCCAGCCGGTAGCGCAGTATCTCGCCCAGCGCGTCGGCATCTGGGCTAAGGGTCGGCTGAACCCCCGGCGGTACTGTAGCGGTGTTAAGGTACATCTGAAGATTGGTTCTGGCACGGAAGGAATCCGTTCCCTCTTTGAACTGCAGTGTCACGCTGGAAAGCCCGAAAAGTGAAACAGAACGCAGAGAATTGATGTCCGGTACCCCCGACAGTGCGGTCTCTATGGGTATGGTCAACTGGCGCTCGATCTCGAGCGTGCTTCTGCCGGGCCACTGGGTGATCACCTGAATATTTAGAGGCGCTATGTTCGGGTACGCCTCTACCGGAAGCTTGTGGAAAAAATACGCGCCGAACCCGACAAGCATCAGGCACATGATAATTACAAATATTCGGTAATGGAGAACGACACGGACAACACCGGCGCTTCTTGACATAAACTCCTCAACGCAACATCAAAAATAATAATTTTTGTTTCATCAATTGTTTTCGATCATATTATTGATAAGCACAGCGCCCTTTGTGACGACGTTCTCGTTTCCTTTCAGGCCGGAGAGGACAGCAACGCGGCCGTCTTTCAAATTCATTGAGGTCACCGGCACTCGGCGGTATGTGTCTTGAGACTCCTTAACGATCACATAGCCAGCGTCTTTTATCTGGATGAGCGCGGCCTTGGGCACCATCACTGCTTTTCTTTCCGAGATAATAAGCCAGGCGTTGACGAACAGTTCCGGGCGCAGGTCGCCGCCGGGGTTGGGTACGTCGCACCGCACGGACAGGATGTGGGTCACCGGGTCGATGCTCGGAGAAATAAAGCTGACGCGCCCCGAATACTTTTTCCCGGGAAGCGCCTCGGCGCGAAGTTCGAGCTCCTGCCCTATCTTTACCTTGGAATAGTCCTGCTCATAGATATTCCCGTAAAACCAGAGATCGCCTGTGTCGGCCACGCTCATGAAGTTATCACCGATGTTAAGGAACGCACCCTGGTCCATGTTGCGCTTGACAACCATTCCGGATATCGGGGCCCTTATGATCAAGTGGGTTTCCGCAGAGCCTTTTTTGGAGAGGTTTTCGATGTCCTCGTCAGCGGCGCCAAGCACCCGCAATTTGTTGATGGCGGACTGCTCGGTCGATCTAGCGTCGTTCAAAAGTTCAGTATTTTTAGTTTCGGAAAGCGCCTTCACGGTGTTCATCGCAAGTATATACTCGTTCTCGGCCGCGATATAATCGGGAGAGTAGAGTTCCGCCAGCGCCTGGTATTTTGTGACGCTGGAACCCTCGAACACGAGGATAGTGTCCAGCCGCCCGCTTACCCTGGAGGAGACCAGATGCAGTTTTTCAGCGTTGAACGCGAGTTTCCCGGCAACCGGGACTTGCTCGGGCGCAAAACCAGCCTTTGCAGGCTCGCACGAAACATAATCCGGGTTAAAACCGCCCTTCGGGGCCTGGACCGTAACGCCGGCCTGTTCATCGCCGGTTTTGATAACTTTCGCGACATTTTCTTCACTACCTTTGGCGGCGCCGTGCAAAGATACACCGACCCGCATGCCTATGAGCACACCGGCGACAAGAAAAATACTCACGATCAGTTTATGCATTCTTAGATAATTCAGGATATCAAGCAATTCATCCATTTGTTTCTCCCGTTAAAGGCTGTCAAAATTAAAAACTATATTTCCCAACTTTTGATTTATAATTTTTGATATTTCATTATTCGATCTCTTTTCCCACCGCCGCCACCAGATCATTATATGCCTGTACCGCGCTGTATTCGCTCTGCACAAGGGTAAGCTCGATGTTGCGCAGGTTGCTCTGAGCAATAAGAATATCGGAAAGTGCCGCACTGCCGTTGGCGTAACTGCTTAAGCCCAGGCGGAAAGCCGTCCTTGCTTCCTCCAGCTGTCTTGTTTTTATGAAATTGCTCTGGTTGACCGCCTGTGCCAGCGTATTGTAAACGGAATCAACTGTCAACCTGGCCTGCTGTTTCGTGCTTTGATCGTTCGCCTCGCTCGCGAGCAGATTTGCGTTGGCCTGCGCGACCTGCGCCCTCTCTTTAGAAAAAAACCAGTTGGGCAGGACCAGGTCGAACTCTACCCCGTAGTTGTACCCGAGCCCGCCGTACCCCCACGGCGGGGTGTCGCTTATGTTGGTAAGAATAAACTGGAAATCAGGGACGTACGACATCTTTGCCAGCGTGAGCCCTTTGGAGGAGGCGTTTTTCTGAAGCGCTGAAGATCTTACCTGAGGGTTGTTCGCCAGGGCGAGTGTTTCAATATCCGCCAGAGACTTCTGAGGAAGGTTTATCTCCGGGAGTTCCCCTTTGATCTCAAGCGGGGACAACGGGTCACGGCCGATAAGGGTGTTGATCGTCTCACGGAAGGTATCTATCTGCCTTTGCAGGGCGAACTGGTCGTTTTCGGCGCTGCTCTTGGCGACCTGCGTATTAAGATAATCCACGTACGCGGCGGCGGAGTTCGCGTACTTCACTTTTGCTATCTGCTTGACCTGCTCGAGGCGCCCGATGTTCTCCTGGTTTATCTCCGACTGGTGCTGAAGGACAAGCAGTTGATAAAAACTGTTTTTTAACTGCGACACCAGCTGGAGGTATAGCGAATCAACCTGCGTCTTGGATATATCAGCCTGAGCCTCGGCGATGCGGCCCGCGAGGTACTTTTTACCCGGGAACGAAAATGATTGCGTGAGGGTGTAGCTGAAACCGGTGGAACGATCAAGGTTTAGCGGGCCGGCCGGGACCGGATTCTCTATTAACCCAGCCTGAGGGTTGTTGAATGCTGTTACCTGCGGAACTTCAGCTTTGCTCGCGATATAATTTTGCTGGGCCTGTCTAAGCAATGGATTGTTCGATTTGAGCAATTCTATCAACTGTTCAAGACTGACCGTCGTGCCAATCGGCACCACGGGCCTGTTCGACTGGCCGGCGGCAAAACACCTGAAAGAAAGGAAACCGGCTATTATGAGGAGAGATATGACGCGTGACAGCTTCATGGCCAGGTATTATTTTTTTTAATTATCTTTTGGATTTATGTCAGGTTCTTTAGCTTTCTTTGCCGACAATTTCGCATAATATGCCACCGCAAATCCCAGGACTATGAAATCGTCCAGATAGCCGATGACCGGTATGTTGTCCGGGATAAGGTCAAACGGGCAGATCAAATAGAACAGGGCTCCGTAGGCGACCAGTTTCTCGCTGGAGAGCAGTTCTTTTGACCTGATGACCTCATATAATATAGTGATCCGGCGTTTCCACTCTTTCCCCATCTTGGCAAGGGTCGCAAGCATCTTGCCGCTGCCGTCAACTTCTTTTTGCTTGGACTGGCTCTCCCCTATATTTACAAGAGACTGCAGGAGCAGTTTGGTGTCGTTCTGCTCAGCAGATTTCAGGGTCTCCGCGGTTATCCCCAGATAATTCTGCGCGATGGGAAGCGACATGTAGTGCCCATTCTGCACAAGGGCCTTAACAGTCTCGGAGTTCTGAGAAATTCGTTCTTCGGAAACTGATTGGTAAACCACATCAATGAAGGATTTTTCGTAAAGCGAAGGAAGCGTCTCGTCGTTCGGCTGGTCTTTTTTCCATCTTCTAAGCGTCATGCCGGAAATGCCGATTCGCTCGGCCATCTGGTCGATAGTGAGGTTGGACTCAACAAGGAAATCGAATAACTGTGATTTATTCACTAACAAATGTTAATACATAATTCACATTTTGTCAATAGTTTCTCTTTTATACGGAAAACAATACCGACCTACCAGTAATTCATAGAAACATCTGGAGAACGCACCTGCCCGCACATGGATTAAGAGATATTAGATTGATCTTTGCCGGGCTTCGACAGGCCGTGTTTCGTCAGCAATGCAATGGCCGTAGCGCCTTCCACTATGCGATATAGAGCCGGCAGGACGAACAGAGTCAAAAATACTGAAGAGAACAGGCCCCATACTATGACTGTCGCTATCGGCCTCTGGACATCAGAGCCGATCCCGGTTGCAAGTGACGCAGGTAATAAACCCAGTATAGCCACTGTAGCCGTCATAATTATGGGACGGAAACATATAGCCGCCCCGCCTGCTACGGCATCGTCAAGGCTCTTCGCTTTATCTTTTCGGATCTCATTAATACGGCTGACCATCAAAACGCCCAGCATTGTGGCCACTCCGAAAAGGCTGGTTAAACCTACCCCCGTTGAAACAGTCATGTGCATGCCGCGAAACCACAAAGCCAGCATCCCGCCGATCGCATCTTCGTCAGCCTCCTGCTGCCCGACG
>CAZSIW010000032.1:0-6506 GCA_964606755.1 uncultured Elusimicrobiales bacterium
AACCGTATCAGCCATCGCGGCAAAGCTGTCCGCAAAGCCAGAAAACTCATCGAACAACTGCAGAAGAATCACAAGATCTGAAACAACGATCCCAGGATTTGAACTCAAAAACTCAACTCGTTAGCTTGTTTTTGTTTGTTTTGTTTTGTGATTTTTTATGTTTTTTCAGATTAGGTGTTCGAATTTTGAGGTTTGTTGTATATCGGGGGTGGCAGGCTCGAACTGCCGACCTCTCGGTCCCAAACCGAGCGTTCTACCAACTGAACTAACCCCCGATAAATCAATTTCAAATTTCAAATCTCAAATTGCAAATTTTAAGCAAATTCAAAACCTCAATATCAAACCGGGCTTCCATACTAGTGTCAAAGATAAGATTTATCTTTCAGATAAGTCGTGTAGTCTTTCACCGCGTCTTTCAGCGGGGTGAATTCCTTCTCATAGCCTGACTTGCGCAGTTTGGAAGTCTCGGCTTGAGTAAAATACTGGTATTTATCCTTAAGTATGTCCGGCATATCTATATATTCGATGTTGAGCGGTATGTTCAGTGCGGAAAAAAGCGCTTCTGCAATGTCGTTCCACGATGAAGCATTGCCCGTGCCGACATTGAAAATGCCGGCTTTGTTCTTGTTCTCGACAAAATAATACACGATTTCGATCGCATCTTTAACGTAGATAAAGTCGCGCTGCTGGCCGCCGTCTTTGTAATCGGGGTGGTAGGACTTGAACAGCCCTATCTTTTTATCCTTGACGACATTTTCGAACCTTTTGCATATCAGGCTCATCATGTCCTGCTTGTGGTATTCGTTCGGCCCGTACACGTTAAAGAACTTAAATCCAGTGAATTTTTTATCATAACCGTTCTTCAAAACCCAAAGATCAAACATGTGTTTTGAGTACCCGTACATGTTCAGGGGTTTTAGGCTCGGGGTTATCTTGTCATCATCAGAGAAGCCCGTCTCTCCGTCTCCGTAAGTAGCAGCGGAAGAAGCGTATAGGAACTTCGCTTTATTGGCCAGGCAGTATTCCGCCAGTTTCCTTGTATATTCGTAATTATTTTTCGCGTAATATGTGGCGTCCTGGCCGGTAGTCGAGGAGCAGGCGCCCATGTGTATCACAAGATCGAACTTGCCTATCTTGTTTTGTTCAAGAAGAGCCGGCAGATCGTCTTTTTCCATGTAGTCCGAAAACTTTTTATTTACCAGGTTCTTCCACTTGTCCGACTTTCCGAGTTCGTCAACTACTAGGACGTCGTCAAGACCTTCCCTGTTAAGCTTCCAGAGTATGCAGCTGCCTATAAAACCGGCTCCACCTGTTAATAAGATTTTCATCAAATATACCTCGCTGGGATATAGTAATACAAAAAAAACCGCACTGCTGTCAATCGGAAATGGGGAGAGTATTTGGTTTTTTGTGGAAACCGTCCGGATCAAATATGAGGAAGTTTTGGTTTATGACACCTGGTGTTTTTCCTGAAGTTTTTTATAATAGGTAATGTCCACCCATAATATCCTTACGAGGTCGGTAACAGAAACGTTGTAGTCCTGTGTTTCGGCGAAAAACCTGATATGCTCGAGAGCGCCGCATTCAATAGCTTCCCATATAACGGCTGGGTCTCTTTTGCTCACCGCCTTGAGCGCTTCAGCTTCTAGTTTGATGAAATCCTGTGTAGTCATGTTAGCGTCCTCTAATATATTATTATAGCCGCCGCATGTAATAGATCCAAAAAACTTGTAAAAAATATATGAATTCATAAACTATGCCGAAAGTCCATATACCTGCCCGCAAATTAAACTGCGGCATTGGATTTGAACAAAATCCACTTATTTTGTATAATCTTTCAGCATGGTCTTGAACCGTGCTTTTGTTTTGTGGAGATGTCCCCGTAGCTCAACTGGATAGAGCAACTGCCTTCTAAGCAGTAGGTTAGGTGTTCAAATCACCTCGGGGACGCTTGAATGTTTTGAACAAATAACCGGCAAGGCCGTCTTGAGATAAATAATACTCATGATAAAAACACTTTATTGGAAAAATAGTAAATTGTACGTGCTTGACCAGCGGTTGTTGCCGGGGAAAGTGCGCTACATAGCCTGTTCAAACCATTCGCAGGTAGCAGGCACGATAAAAGATATGGCTATAAGAGGGGCGCCTGCGATAGGGGTTTGCGCGGCGTACGGTATCGCCCTAGCCGCCGGTGAAAAAAAGTTCGGTTCGCTTGATTCAATGAAAAAGCACCTCTATGGGGCCGCGAAAGCGCTTGCGGGCACCAGGCCTACCGCCGTTAACCTTTTCTGGGCGCTAGAGAGGATGAAAAACCTGATAGATTGTTATGACGCCGATATCTCCTCCTTCGCAAAATTCCTGCTCAAAGCAGCCGACGGCATCTATAACGAAGACATAGATATAAATAAGAAAATAGGCAGTAATGGCGCAAAGCTTTTCAGAAAAAAGTCCGGCATTCTTACCCACTGCAACGCCGGTGCGCTGGCAACAGCCGGCTACGGTACCGCTCTCGGAGTAATAAGGTCCGTTCACAGCAAAGGGCTTGTCAGGAAAATCTTTGTTGATGAGACACGGCCGTATCTTCAGGGGTCAAGGCTTACCGCATTTGAAATGAAGACCGACAAGATACCTTATGTCCTTATAACAGACAACATGGCGGGATATTTTATGCAATGCGGCGAGATAGACGCCGTGATAGTCGGCGCCGACCGGATAGCAAGGAACGGCGACACCGCGAATAAAATAGGCACCTATTCTCTCTCGGTGCTGGCGAAATACCACAAGATTCCTTTTTATGTGGCGGCTCCCGTTTCTACGATAGATTTGGCGACACCTAACGGCCGGATGATAAAGATTGAGGAACGTTCAACAAAAGAGGTTGTGAATATCGGCGATTACTGCATTGCTCCTGAAGGTACGACCGCACGGCATCCGGCTTTTGATGTCACGCCAGCAAGAAATATAACAGCGATTATTACAGAGAAAGGTGTTTCTAAACCCGGAGAAATATCGAGAATCAAGGTTTAAAATATGTTTGTAAAGAGACGGTGAATGATTCGGGTGTGTCCATCTTAACCCTTATCCCTTAACCTTTACCACTTATGGAGGTTTCATGAACATCCGCAAGATCTTTATCGTAGACAAACGTTTTCAGTATTCTTTCATCATGAAGAACATGTTGTTGATGCTCGTTACTTTTCTTTTGATTTTTATCGTGATGGGGATATGGGAGAATTACCAGACGAGACAGGGGTTCCTGCTGCGGCCGCCTACCAATGAACAGGTAATGCAGTGGGCGAAGGATCACAACGTAACACCGGATAACCCTGAATACTCAAAGCAGTTCCTGCTGCAGGCTAAGGTGTATACGTTTTTTGAACTCATGTGGAAACCACTGGTGGTGGTGCTTCTGCTTAACGTGCTGGTGCTGCTGACGGCCAATATCTATTACTCGAACAGGATCGTCGGCCCCATCCACAGGCTTAAGAAAGTCCTCAAGAAAAAGATAGAGGGACAGCAGATATACCCTGTCAGTTTCAGGGAAGGCGACCCGTTCCAGGAACTGGCGGAGCTGACTAATCAGGTACTTTTTAGAAAAGAAGAACTGGATGATTTTAACAAAAAAAACGGAGTGAAAAGTGAATAGCGACAAACCCGATTTCTCAAAAACGGTGAACCTGCCGAAAACCGATTTTCCGATGAAAGCGGGGCTTCCGCAGAAAGAGCCGGTTTTGCTGAAAAAATGGCAGGAATCGCAAATATACAAGAAACTCAGGACAAAAAATGCCGGTAAAAAGAAATTCATTCTGCATGACGGCCCTCCGTACGCCAATGGACACATCCACCTGGGCACAGCCCTTAATAAAATTCTCAAAGACATAATAGTCAAATACAAGACAATGTCCGGGTTTGATTCTCCATACACACCCGGGTGGGACTGCCACGGCCTGCCGATAGAGCAGACCCTGATGAAGGAAATGAAAGCCGATAAACACAACGTGGATCGTCTTCAGTTCAGAAAAAAAGCCGCTGAGTTCGCGCGCAAGTTCATAGACATACAGAGGAACGAGTTCGAACGCCTGGGTGTTTTCGCTGACTGGGAGAAACCGTACCTGACGCTACAGCCGAAATACGAAGGTGTGATAGTCCGGGTGTTCGGCGACCTGGTAAAGGCCGGTTACGTGTACAGGCAGAAAAAACCCGTGTACTGGTGCCCTACCTGCGAAACGGCTCTGGCTGACGCTGAGGTGGAATACGCGGACCACGTGTCGCACTCCGTTTATGTCAAGTTCAAGGTCACTGAATTGACCGAAAAACTTAAGGGAAAAATTGATGACAGGGCCTCCGTGCTGATATGGACAACAACACCGTGGACGCTTCCCGCGAACGTGGCTCTGGCGTTCCAGCCAGAGGCTGAGTATGCATATACGGAACTGAGCTATGAGGATGGAAGGAAAGAGTACCTGATATTCGCAAAAAGGCTAGTTCCCGTTGTTACAGAGAAAATAGGCGCTAAAAGCTACAAGGTGATTGCCGATATAGCTCCGGCCGAGCTTGAAGGTATAAAATGTAAAAATCCGCTTCTAGATCGGGAATCTGTCGGCGTGCTGGCTGAGTACGTGACCCTCGATGACGGGACGGGTGTAGTGCACATTGCTCCCGGCCACGGGCAGGAAGACTACCAGGTCGGTTTAAAATATAAACTGCCGATAATATCCCCGGTAAATGACTGGGGGAAATTCACTTCCGAAGTGCCTGAATTCGAAGGACAGAAGGTGTTTGCCGCAAACCCTCTGATAGCCGAGAAGCTGAAGTCGCAAGGCAATCTCCTGTTCGAGGAAAAATTTACCCATTCATATCCTCACTGCTGGAGATGCAAGAAACCGATAATCTTCCGCGCGACTGAGCAGTGGTTTTTGAGCGTAGAATATAAAGATCTCAGGAAGAGGATGCAGGAAAAGATAAAGGACGTCCAATGGATACCCGAATACGGTTTTAACCGCATGAACGGTATGCTTGAGTCAAGGCCAGACTGGTGCCTAAGCCGCCAGCGGCTCTGGGGCGTTCCGGTGCCGATAGTCTACTGCAGGCAGTGTAAAAAACCTGTGCTCGACGAATCCTTTATCAATAGAGTTTCAGAGCTGTTCAGCGAGAAGGGTTCCGATTCTTGGTACGAGCTCTCTACCGAAGAAATAATGAGCGGGCTTGACATAAAATGTTCCTGCGGTTCGTCCGATTTCAAGAAGGAAGAAGACATCCTTGACGTATGGTTTGATTCCGGCGTTTCGCACGAGGCAGTCCTCGCAAGCGGCAACTTCGATTCTCTTTCCTGGCCGGCGGATATGTATCTTGAGGGCAGCGACCAGCACAGAGGCTGGTTCCAGACATCGCTGATACCAGCTGTCGCTTTGAGGAACAGGGCTCCCTACAACACAGTACTCACCCACGGTTTTGTCGTAGATGGGGCGGGGAAAAAGATGTCCAAATCGATCGGTAACGTGATCCTTCCCGAGGAAATAATCAAGCAGTTCGGGGCTGACATTCTGCGTCTCTGGGTCTCGACCAGCGATTACAGGGAAGACATCAAGATATCCAAAGAGATACTCAGCGGTTTGACGGACACCTACAGGAAAATAAGGAACACGCTGAGGTTCCTGCTGGGCAATATTTCTGATTTTGACCTGTCAAAAGACTCGATGAATTTCCAGGATATGAGGGAGATCGATAAGTATGCCCTCGTAAAACTGCAGGAATTGGTGACCACTGTCAACAAAGCCTATGACACTTACGAGTTCCACAAATCCGCGATATCGATAAACAGCTTTTGCACTGTATTTTTAAGCGGTTTTTATCTAGACGCCCTGAAAGACACGCTGTACTGTGATAAGAAAGATTGGGCCGCCAGGAGAAGCAGCCAGACCGCACTTTACGAGATATGTTCCGTGCTTATACGTTCGCTTGCCCCGATACTTTCGTTTACCTCGGAAGAGGCGTGGCAGGAACTGCGGAAAACCGTTCCGTCACTTGATGAAACGGTGTTCGCGGGGGGATATCCTTCCGCCAACGGCGGTTACAACCTTCCCGAAGATATAGTTGCCAAATGGGACAGGCTTTTTAAAATAAAGGAAAAAGCGCTCGCGAAGTTCGAGGAACTCAGGAAAGACAAAAAGATAGGCTCTAACCTTGAGGCGCGCGTGAGTGTGGTGGAGAGCGATAAAGCTTTCATGTCCGATGAATACAAACAGTTGTTGTGCCTTGTGCTCGGCTCATGGGACGTCGAACTCTCCCTTGATGATAAGCGGGCCGAGCCGGAAGTAACGGCGGAACCTTCGAAATTCAAGAAATGCCAGAGGTGCTGGCGCTATACAGAAGATGTCTCCGGTTCAAACCCACACAACACCGACCTGTGTCCGAGGTGCGTCAAGGCGCTGGAGCACTAATGACCTCAAGGAAGTTCATAAATATTATTGTATTGCTGTTAATCCTTGACCAGGTAACAAAGTTTC
>CAZSIW010000032.1:6516-11629 GCA_964606755.1 uncultured Elusimicrobiales bacterium
TTTTTTCAGCTTACCTACGTTACCAATACTGGCATCGCGTTCAGTATGTTCAGCGGAGGCAATCTCGTTTTTTCCATAACGACCGCTATTATAATCTGCGCTGTCTGTATCTGGTATGCTAAGAACAGGAAAAATTTCGGAGCGCTTATAAGCACCTCTCTGCTTTTTATAATTTCGGGCGCGACAGGGAACCTCATCGACAGGGTCATGCGCGGCCACGTCATTGATTTTCTTGAGTTTCACTTGAGCAGGTACTATTGGCCCGCGTTCAATATGGCTGACTCATACATAACGGTAGGGGGAACCATACTGTTTTTATCCATTCTAGTGACCCCGAAAAGCCCGCAGCTTCCACATTGATAATTTTGTAATTATGGATAAAAGGATGTTTTTCATTGTATGCTATCTTCCGTTCTCTAAGCTACAGGAACTATAGGCTTTTTTTTGTAGGCCAGACAGTTTCTCTAATTGGCACCTGGACCCAGCGCATAGCTTTGCCTTGGCTGGTTTACCGCATGACTGGTTCCGCGTTCCTTCTGGGCGTTGTCGGGTTTGCCGGCCAGATACCGACATTCTTGTTGGCTCCCATCGCCGGGGTTTTAACGGACCGATGGAACCGTTACCGCATACTGCTCGCAACCCAGGTGCTGGCGATGCTTCAGGCGTTTGTTCTTACATTCCTGTATTATACGGGCAGGATACAGGTCTGGCAGATCATAACGCTCGCGGCGGTGCTCGGGCTCATTAATGCGTTTGACGTGCCGTCCCGGCAGTCTCTAGTGATAGAGATGGTTGAAAACAAAGAAGACCTTGGCAATGCTATAGCCCTCAACTCATCGATGGTGAACAGCGCGCGGCTGATAGGCCCATCTCTAGCCGGTGTGCTGATAGCGGCCACAGGCGAGGGTGTCTGTTTCCTCATAAACGGTTTAAGCTACATTGTGGTAATCTCATCGCTGCTCATGATGACTTTACCTCAACGCAAAATACAAAACGCTGAAAAACGCATGTGGCACAGCTTTAAGGAGGGGGTTGGGTATGTGTCCGGTTTTACTCCCATCAGAGATGTCATACTTCTGCTTGCGCTTGTCAGTCTGGTGGGCATGCCCTACACCGTGCTTATGCCCGTATTCGCTAAAGAAGTCCTGGGAGGGGGTTCTCATACTTTCGGTTTCCTGATGGGCGCTTCGGGTTTGGGCGCCATGGCCGGGACAATCTATCTGGCGTCAAGGAAAAACGTTCTGGGGCTTGAGAAAATAATCACTCTTTCCGCCGCCGGTTTCGGCCTGGGGCTAATCGCTTTCTCGTTTTCACGGAGTTTTATTCTTTCGATAATCTTCCTAATGGCAGCCGGTTCTGGCATGATACTTGAGATGGCTTCCAGCAACACGATAACCCAGACCATAGTTGAGGATGGAATGCGCGGCAGGGTGATGAGCTTCTACACTATGGCTTTCATGGGAACGGCGCCTTTCGGGAGCCTTCTCGCGGGGGCCATGGCAAGCAGGTTCGGCGCGCCCCATACGCTCGCTTTCGGTGGAGTGGTGTGCGTTATTGGTGCATTTGTGTTTTCAGGGCGGCTCGCAGAGTTCAGAAAGATCGCTCATCCAATATATATAAAACTCGGGATAATCCCTGAGATCGCGGGTGGGATACGCTCCGCAACGGATCTTACATCTCCGCCAGAAGGCTAGCAGGCCATGCAGCCGCTGGAATAATCTTTGCCAATAAGGTAGAATAACAACAATAAAATGTTTCCTGAACTTTTAAAATTAGGGTCGCTGACAATAAGGACATATGGATTTTTTGTGGCCGTGGGGTTCATGGCTGCTCTGCAATATCTTTTGTGGCGCGGTCAGAAAAGAGGGTTTAAGGAAAGTGAGATCCTTGACCTCTCGCTCTACACGATAGTAGGCGGGCTTCTTGGCGGACGGTTGATGTACGTTGCGTTAAATGCCGGCTTTTACTTAAAACAGCCCCTAAAGATATTTCAGATATGGGAAGGCGGGCTCGTTTTTTACGGCGGGTTCGTGGCTGGTGCGCTGGTCATAATATGGTACGTCAGGCGCGTAAATAAATATTTTGATTTCTGGGGTTTTGCGGATATAATGGGGCCGGCCGTGGCTCTTGCTCATGTGTTCGGCAGGATCGGCTGTTTTTTTGCGGGATGCTGCTACGGTCTTCCCACGAGCGTGCCGTGGGCGGTGACGTTCAAAAACCCGCAGGCTTTAGCGCCTTGCAACATACCGTTGCACCCGACACAGCTATACGAATCGTTCGGGAACCTGCTCATCTTTCTTTCGCTGGACTGGTTCAACAGGTTCAGCCACCCGAAAGGCCAGACTCTGGGCGCGTATCTTTTTTTATACGGCGTGCTTCGTTTCCACGTGGAGTTCCTGCGGGGAGACGACAGGGGCGGATATTTGCTGTGGCTTTCTCCGAGCCAGCTTATCGCGGTAGTTCTCATCTGCATCGGGATATACCTGATCAGATATAGGAAATTGAATGTACAATCAAAAAACAATAACGGTTGAGGATAACGAGGGCGACAGGTTGGACGTTTTTCTTACCAGGAAATTCCCAGAGAGTTCCCGCAGTTATATCCAGAGGCTCATCAATTCCGGAGACGTGAAGCTTAACGGAAGCGCGACTTCCTCCAGCCATTCGGTAAAAATAGGCGAGCAAGTAAGCCTTGTCTTCCATGAAAAGATCAGCGAAGCGGTCGCGCAGGATATACCCTTAAATATCATCCATGAAGACAGGGATATCCTTATTATTAACAAACCGGCCGGGCTTGTGGTGCACCCAGCCTGTGGACATGAATCCGGTACGCTGGTTAACGCGATACTGGGCTATTCTAAGGGGAAATTTCAGCCGCTTCTTGTTCACAGGCTTGATAAGGACACCTCTGGGGTTATGATAGTCGCGAAAAATGAACGCGCGAGAACCAGCATCGTAAAACAATTCCAGAAAAGAGTGGTGAAGAAAACCTACCTGCTGATCGCCGAGGGCAGGATCAACGAAAAAAAAGGCAGTATCGACGCGCCGCTGGGTCGTTCACTGCAGGATAGAAAAAAGATAGTGGTTGGCCCGCTTTCAAAGAAAGAATCTGTTACGGAATTTGAGGTGATTGAAAGAACCGCTAATTACACGCTTGTCAAAGCCCATCCTCTTACAGGCAGGACCCATCAGATAAGAAGCCATTTCGCTTATATAGGCCATCCTATCGTGGGCGATGAAACCTACGGCGGCAGGATCGTTATTGATAATAAGAAATTCAAAAGACAGATGCTCCACGCATACACGATATCTTTCACGCACCCGTCGCTGCACAAGACGATTTCTTTTCAGGCTCCTGTGCCTGGTGATATGAAGAAATATTTTAAAAATTTGCGGGCAAGCTGAGCGTCGATTCGCTTAGGCATAACTGGGTTTACAAACGTATTTTTTTCTGATAAAATCACTAATATTTGAATGTAATTAAACGGACTGTTTGTTCGGGTTTCTAGAATAGGCGGTTAGTGGAGGGTTTTCAATGTCTGGTCATAGCAGATGGGCTGGAATTAAACACAAGAAAGCGGCAATAGACTCAAAAAGGGGCAAGGTCTTTACGAGGATTGCCAGGGAAATCGTTGTGGCAGCCAAAGAAGGCGGAGGAAACCCCATCAATAATGCTCGCCTCAGGAAAGCTGTTGAGTTAGCGGCGGAAGCGAACATGCCGAAAGAGAACGTAAAAAAAGCCATTCAGCGCGGCACCGGGGAAATACCGGGCGCCGTATATGAGGAAATCATGTACGAGGGTTACGGCCCGGCCGGCGTTGCCGTAATGGTAGATGTGACCAGCGACAATAAGAACCGTACGAGCTCCGACATCCGCAATATTTTTTCAAAAAGAGGCGGAAATCTTGGCGAGGCGGGCTGTGTTTCCTGGATGTTCGAAAAAAAGGGGTACATAGCTGTTGATAAGGACAAATACAAGGAAGACGCTCTTTTTGAGCTTGTTCTTGACCTCGGCGCGGATGACATGACGAGCGATGCCGATGACGTCTACGAAATATTCACCACCCCGGAGAATTATGAAAAAGTAAAAAAGGGTCTGGAAGCAAAAGGCGTCCCTATATCGGCTGCCGAGCTTTCACTTCAACCGAAAACTACAATAAAACTTACCGGCAAGGAAGCCGAGCAGATGGTCAACCTTATGGACGAGCTTGAATCGCTTGACGACGTAAAGACCGTATACGCTAATTTTGAGATATCAAAAGAAGAATTGGAGAGACTGAGTAAACAGGATGCCTGATCCTTCACGAGATACCCGCCTCACCGGCGGGCAAGCGAAATACGAAATGCGTAATACGATCGTATTAGGCGTTGACCCCGGCCTCTCTATGACCGGCTGGGGCGTTGTATCGAAAAACAGCAGCAAGCTGTCTATGCTCGAGTACGGCTGCATCAAGACTTTTCCTTCCCAGTCAGCGACCGAACGGCTGAAGATAATATTCACCTCAATACAGGAAATAATCAAAAAATATAACCCCGAGCTCATGGCGATCGAGGAGCTCTTCTTTTTAAAGGAAGCGCGCACCGTTGCCAGCATCGGGCAGGCGAGAGGTGTTATACTTATTGCCGCCGGCCTTCTGGAGCTTCCGGTCTTTGAATATAATCCACGGCACGTCAAGATGGGGCTCACCGGCTACGGTTCCGCCCAGAAAGCCCAGATACAGTATATGGTCAAAACCCTGCTGGGCTTAAAAGAGATACCCAAGCCGGACGATTCCGCTGACGCGCTCGCAATAGCGATATGTCATTTAAACAGCGCCGCGCTGAATAATCTGAAATTGAAGCAATAGTGTAGAAAACCAATAAATATTTGATACAATATTTCTATGATAAACCACATCAGGGGCACTGTTGAAAAAAAGTCGCTCGACAGCGTGATACTCGAATCCGGCGGCCTTGGTTACGAGATTCTGGTTTCATTGTCGACAGCGGAGAAGTTGCCGTCCCCGGGCAGGGAAGCCAAGCTTTATATTGTGGAATCAACCGCCATGTATTCGGGAGGGACTACTCTTTACGGATTTCTCAGCGATGAGGAGAGGGACATTTATCTCCTGTT
>CAZSIW010000033.1:0-461 GCA_964606755.1 uncultured Elusimicrobiales bacterium
TTCGCAGTATGGTTTTTTTGTTTTGCAGAAACCCCCGTCTCCGGGGATTCGTATATAAGCAAGGAGGTAAAAAATGATGCAATGCGAGTTGTTTAACATGTGCGGTTTTTTAAAAAAGTACCAGGTTGTAAACGACATGGCCTGCAAGGGCTTTGTAAGGGTGTACTGCCAGGGCGATAAAATGAAAGATTGCGAGAGAAAGAAATACCGCCAGGAGCACGGCAAACTTCCAGACGACGACATGATACATAACGGCAAGAACGTATTTAAAACAGCAAAATGAAATCCCTGTCATTGATGGAAGATGGCAAGAATGCAAAAAACGTTTATTGTTTACAGAACAAAAGACAACAAAGAGCCGTTTACCCAATGAAGCCCGGCTGGCGCTGGTTGCCCCGAAAGAACTAAAAACCTTTATCGAAGTTGCGCTTGAGGAGTTTTAAAAGGACAAAAACGAAGAG
>CAZSIW010000033.1:471-11312 GCA_964606755.1 uncultured Elusimicrobiales bacterium
TCTCTCCGCTCTTGCGCTGGCGGCAGAGGTCAAAGGCGGATTCATAAAACTGTCAAAAGAATCCGGGATTAGCAGGGAACACTTGTACCGCGCCCTTTCGGAGAAAGGCGATCCGCGTCTTTCAACGTTCGTTCAGGTTATCCAGTCGCTCGGGTTATCGCTAAAAGTCGCCTGACCGGGTTGAAGTTCCTATTCTCTGATGTTGCCATTTTTAGGCGTCTTGATATGGATAATCAATTCTGACACGTATACATTCCCCCGACTCAAGTCTTTCCGGATGTGCTCACAATCATGTTGACAAATAATGGCTTCGCTCATATGCTTATAGCGTATGAAGAGCCTGCTTGCATTGCTCATCGTTCTGCTTGCCGTTCACGCGGTTTCGTATGCGGCTGCGCAGGGGGGAAGCGTTGCTGTCGGCCTCAACTACCCCGGGCTTTCGCTGCGGTATTGTCTGACCGATAAATACGCCGCTGAGCTCAGGGGCCAGTTTGACGATAACGGATCGGTCGTCGGGGCAAGGGTCAACCGTTTCTTTGGCGCGAGGAAGGAACAGAAGCTCTGCTATCTCCTGGGCGTTGAAGGAGACATCGTCAACTACAAAGGCGTTGTAAGCACGGGAAAGGGGTTTGCGGGGGAAGTGTATTTCGGAGGCGAATACTATTTTGTAAAAAACATGTCGTTTCTGATGGATTTCGGCCCAGCGATGATCGTGCTCGAGGATAACAGCACGCAAACCTCGGTGAACGGGATCGAGTTTGTTGTCAATATCGGCATCAATTATTATTTTCGTCTGAGGTGATTTAATGAAAAAACTATTCCTTGGGGCGTTCGTTCTCTTCTGCTGCGCCGCCGCGGTTGAGGCGGGTTTCAATCTGGGAATGTTATCGGCGGTCAAATCGCAGTCACAGAACCTCGACATAGCCGTGGCAAACAAAAAAGCCTCGAATGGTTCCAGCTACCTCGGAAATGTTCCTCCCGGAATGGGAAGCGGCCCCATAACGTTCAGCACCGCGCCGGTTGCCGCCGGCGACTTCTTGTGGATCGTCTCTCTCGGGAACCTTAACCCGCCGGGACACACCCTGCCTACGGACCATATCTATTTCTACTATGCTGACCCTGCCGTTGAAAACAGCTGGCAGAAGACGTTTTCCATTTACGCGCCTGCCAACGGAGTCATCACCGAGCTCCTTTACCAGCCGTCGCAAGTCGCGGGCGGCCTGGGCGATTATAAGGTTACCATCGTCTTTTCAAACACCTTCGGATGCTATTTCGACCACGTTACAATGCTCGACAACGCAATAGCGAGCCAGGCGGGAACTGTTTCGTCAAACAACACTCAGGAAACGTCAGAGAATATCCCGGTCAAGGCCGGGCAGAGGATCGGCATGGGGGGAAACGAAATCGGAACATTTGCCTTCGATCTGGGTGTTGACAACCTGGAATTAACCCTGCCGTTCATCAATCCCGCGCATTATCACCAATCCACCGTGAACGCCGACGCGCCGCTGAAATATTTTGCGGAACCTATTAAGAGTGCGTTGTACGCTAAAGTAACGAGATACGGCTCCGACAAAGACGGGAAGGTATGCTATGATGTTCCGGGCCGGCTCATCGGCGGCTGGTTCTTAACGGGCGCGGGGCCGGACGACTGGTCCGAACAGATGGCTTTTGCCTATGACGCCGTCTATTCGACATACGTCATGGTCTCCTGCGGCGGAACGCTCGGCATCACGGGCACCTGCCGCGTACAAGATGGGGCGATACCGCCGGAGAACATCAGCACGGCGACCGGGCCCTACGGGTACCAGTTTCAAAGCTGGGATCCTTCCACGGGCAACATCGTGTCATCTATTCCGCGTGGGCTTCTCATGGTCCAGATGATCGATGACAACACTATTAAAGTGGAGTACTTTCCAGACAACACCGGAACCACCATGCCGTTTGACGCCAACGCAAAAATCTACGTTCGATAGGCCTTTTTTGTATAGTGTGTAAAGAACGGGAAAAACCAAAAACCACTTGCGGATTTGAAAAAAATTTTGCATAATATTGGCAGGAATCTGGACGCCATATTTACATCAGCCTTAAATGGCTCATGAGTTCTACCGGGATGACCTGGTTAAAAGGGCTCATAAATCAAAGCAGGGACAAGGTATTTAATCTTGTCCCTGCTTTTTTTGTGTAAGAGCTTGTCCGCGAATTTATGCGGACATGATTACACAAATTTTAACGGAGATTACACAGATATTTATATGTTTGCGCAAGATGCCTGCGCATACGTGCGTGTGACTATATCTAAAAAATATTGGAAAATCAATGGTTTGTGGTGTGGGGAAAGGGGCGGAAAAGGCAGGGAAAAGGGAACAGTGATTAGGGAATAAGGGGCGCAAATACAGAGAAAAGAGAATAGAGATTAGAGAATAGGGGGCAAAACAGGGGCGCAAACTGGGCAAGAATTGGGCGTGATCGGGGCGCGTGTTGGGCATAAATTTGGCAAGAATGGGGCGGAATCGGGGCAGAAATATGGGCGAGATTTCTTCATCCAGCTACGGATGGATTCGCAATGACGGGCGTTTTCGGGGCAAGTTCGGGGCAAAAGAGGGGCGCAATCTGGGCATAATTGGGGCACATTTGGGGCGCGACTGGGGCGAAACTGGGGCACAACCGGGGCAAGATCGGGGCACAATCTGGGCAAAAGTTGGGCAAAGTTTGGGCTGGATAGTGGCAAGATTCCTCATCCTGCCTTGGCGGGGTTTGGGATAATAAAACTTGAAAGGGAGGCAACATGGTTATGAAAGTTGTTGGGGAGTTCGAGCTTAAGGGGGAGGATCCGAAGGTTACGGAAGCGAAGGAGTTTTTGGCAACTGTTTTGAGCGGGCTTAAGGGCAAAATTGGCAAGGGGTTTAAGCTGGACCTAGATGTTAAGAGCAAGGAGGAAGCGGCTGAAAAGGTTAAGTTTTTGATGAAGGTCGCAAGAAAGCGGAAGGGGGATTTCAGGAAATTATTGATAAGGGTCAAAGATGCTGGCGCGAACGGTTTTGAAGTGGAAGCGTTAATAAAGGCAAGGAGTCATAAGAAGCCAAATAGCAGCAAGCAGGCAAAAGAGGCGAAGAAGGCCGCGAATGAGGAGAACAACAAGAAGATAGCCGAGTCCGCCAAGGGTGCGCAGGATAAACAGATGGAGAACTGGCTGCACCAGAAGGATGTGCTGGAGCACCCGGAGAAGTTCCCTGATGAGCACCGCGCGCTGGAGCAGTCGCTAAAGGTGCAGGGGAAGAGCAAGGAGCAGATGCTTACTATTATAAACGCGGCAATAAAAATGTCCGGCGGGCAGGCCGATAACGGGTTGCGGGAATGACAGGCGCTTTAGGGTGTAATGCCCGAGGTAGTCATCCCGCCATAGCAGCGGGATGTCATAATATTAAATTAATTATGGATCCCCGATTAAACCCTCGGGGATGACACCAACACCTACTTGGTGATATTTTCTTCGTCAATCACTGGGCGCTATCTGAGGATTAGGGACAGCCCTTAATTCTCAGATAAGAAGCCTGTCATGCCGGAAATCTGTTATCCGGCATCCAGGGATGTTGACAAATGAATGGATTCCGGCTAACTACCTGCCGGAATGACGACCTTCACCTATTTGGTGAAATTTGTTCCGTCAACCACTGGGCGCTATCTGAGGACTGAAGATAACTATAGAAATTGACTTCTTCCGTCCAAAGTGGTATAAATTGTAAGCATGAAAAAAACAAGAATGTTGAAAATAATCGGGCTGGCGCTAAGCGTTTATCTGGCGATTTTTTTCGCGCTTGTCGTTCCACTGCACCACCACGCGGATCTTAACAGCCGTGACGACTGCTCGATTTGCGCGGTTTCACACCAGCCGTTCTCGCTGGACAACAACGTAACGATAAACATTTCGCTTGTTTTTGTTTTCATGATCTTTTTGCCCTGCCTTTTATTTTCTAACAGAGAAATAACACAGTTATACCTCCGCAGCCCGACGGTGTTTTAAGTAAATCCAAAGATCAAACATTAAAAATCAAAAATTATGTGTACAATTCAGAATAGGGCAGGCGTGCCTGCCCACTACGAACAATTCATCTTGTAGGGACAGGGCATGCCCTGTCCGGATTCAGAGGAGTTATAATGCTCAAAATACGAACGCTGTTATATATACCCATATTATTTATTCCCGGCCTGCTGTTCGCCGGGGCTGCAAACCCGAACATTTCGGTGATAGGCCAGTTCATTTCCAACAGCACGGACGACAAAACATCGCAGGACAAAAATACCCCGACGCTCGGCCTGGGGGAAACAGAGATACAGTGCGACGCGCCTCTAAACCCGTACTCCAGCGGCGTGTTTGTTTTCAGCATAGACAACGGGCAGTTCAGCGTTGAGGAAGCGTATATAAATATATTCAACGGGCTACCGGACGGGTTCGCTGTGAAAGCGGGTAAATACCGCATCGGGTTTGGAAAACTCAACCCCGTTCACCCGCACGACTACGCTTTTATCACCGCTCCGCGCGTGATGGCGTCGATGCTTCCCGGCGACGACGGATATGACGACACCGGCGCGCAGCTGTCGTATCTTTTTCCGACGCCGGGCAGTTGGGCGTCGAACCTGTCTTTTGATGTGCTGAACGGCTCGTCGTTCCACCCCGACCAGACAAAGACGGCGAACGCCTGGGTGGGGCGCTGGACGAATTCTTTTCTTATAAACGATATAACCCCTCTTGATATCGGGTTTTCGGCGACCGAGGGCACCAACGACACCGATTTCAACACGAAAACAAAGGTGTACGGGTTGGATATTAAAACAAAGATTCCTGTCTCGCCCTCGCAGGTGTTGACGCTGCAGGGGGAGTATTTTTATAATGACAGCGATGTGCTGGTGGACAGCAACAGTTTAACGGGAGATTATAACAGGGTCGGCAGGCGCGGGTTTTACGCGTTCGCCAACATGAAGTTTTCCACGAGGTGGAACGGCGGCGCGATATACGACCAGTACCAGCCCGCGGACAACACGAGCCTGACTGACAGCGCGTTAAAATATTTCGTCGGTTACTCGTTCCTGGAAGAGACCACTGTTCTGCGCCTGGCTTACGAGGATTTTATGCCGCAGGATTCGCCCGACGTGCACACGTGGAGTTTCCAGTTGTTGTTCATGATGGGGCCGCATAAGGCGCATCAATTTTAGAGGCCGCATATCGTATGACGTACATCGTATATCGTCAACATCGCAAATCGAGACTTAGGTGTTGCGACATACGATCTGCGACATACTAAATATTGAAGTTAAAAGGAGAATTTAATGAAAAAATATTTATTCACATTGTTGTTTACGGCAATCTTATGTGTGTCTCAAAGTTATGCGGTCGTAAAGATCGCGGCGGCGATACCGGACCTCGGATCCATCGCGTCTTACATCGGGGGCGACAAGGTGGATGTGTTCTCGATAGCGAGGAACAACGCGAACATGCATACAGTGGAGGTTCTGCCGTCTTACATGATCAGGGTGTCGAGGGCGAAGATCTATCTCAAAGTGGGGCTCGCGCTTGACCAGTGGTCGGATGAGATCGCAAACGGCTCGCGCAACAACGAGCTTTTGATGGTCGACTGCTCGAACGGCGTATCGGTGCTTGAGAAACCGACGGGGTCTCCTGTCAACCTCGGCAAGCTCGGCGACGTGCATCCTTTCGGGAACCCGCACTACTGGCTCGACCCGGCCAACGGTGTTGTCATCGCTTCCAATATCCTTGAGGCGCTTCAGAAGAAGGACCCGGACAACGCGGCTTATTACCAGAAGAACTTTGACGCGTTCAAACAGGCGGCCGATAAAAAACTCGCGGAGTGGAAAACTAAAATGGCAAAAATGGACGGTGTGAAGGTGATCGGCTACCACTCGTCGTGGATATATTTCGCCCATGAGTTCAACCTTGATGTAGCCGGCTACGTGGAGCCGCTGCCGGGCATCCCGCCGACCGGCAAACATCTCGCGGGCCTTATAGACCTTATCAAGAAAGATCACATAACGATTCTTTTGCAGGAGCCGTATTTCCCGGACGACGCGCCAAAATTCCTTGCCCGCGAAACCGGAATCCGGGTGCTTAAGATAGCGCCGTCGTGCGACACCATCGCGCCGGATTCGTATTTTAAACATTTTGACGATGTTGTGGAACAACTAAGCCAGTCGTAAGTACTAAGTGGTAAGTCATAAGTTAAAGTCAAAACCATATAGTCGTTTACTTACGACTTATGACTTACTACTCATAGGAGAAAGTAACATGCTTATCTTCCAGTACCACTTTGTTGTGATCGCGCTTCTTGTGTGCCTGATACTTACCGGCATACACACCTATCTCGGGTACCACGTTGTCAGGCGAGGGGTTATTTTTGTGGACCTTTCGCTCGCGCAGGTGGCGGCGCTGGGTTCAAGCGTGGGTGTTCTGCTCGGCTGGGGCACACAGTTCCCGGTGCAGAATTACCTGATATCCCTGTGTTTCACGATGATGGGGGCATTGCTGTTCGTGTTGTTCCGCAGCAGGCGCGAAAAGGTGCCGATAGAGGCGCTGATAGGCATCACCTACGCCGGCGCGATAGCGTTGTCCCTTATCGTTCTCGAGCGTTCGGCCACGGGCACCGAAGAGATAAAGGAAATGCTTTCGGGCTCGCTGTTGACCGTTTCGCCGAAAGAGCTGTTGTTCATCGCGGTTCTCTACTCGGTGATAGGTTTGATCCACTGGTTCGCTAGAAAAAAACTTATACTGGTCAGCGAGAACCCGGAAGAGGCGCTTTCGAGCGGCGTTAAGATATGGTGGTGGGATTTCGTTTTTTACGCCACCTTCGGTTTCGTGGTGACATCATCGGTCAAGGTCGCGGGAGTTCTTCTCGTGTTCGCTTTCCTTATCATACCGGCTGTCGCCGCAATGATGGCGGTGGAAGGCACGTCCGAAAGAATGATATTCGGCTGGGTGTTCGGTGTCATCGGCTGTGTTGCCGGCCTTGAGCTGTCGCTGCGGCTCGACTGGACGTCGGGCCCTACGATAGTGGCGGTCTTCCTTGTGATGCTGTTATTGACGTGGCTGGTTAAAAATATTTTGTTTCAAAGATCAGAAGTCGCGCAGGGATGATAGGACAATACTAAATCCAAAAAAGTTTCCCGGGCAGTGAAAATTACTAAATGCCATAAAAATAAACCCCGCGAAATTTATTGCAAACAGCGGCTTAAAGATATAAGATTAAGTATCAATGCCGATGGATATATTTTAATGGAGTCCGGGTATTACATTTAAATCAAAACCGTTCACCCTCGTCTTTGGGTGTCATACCCGAGGTAGTAATCGGGTATCCAGGGGTGTTGATGTAATATATGACACACTGCAACTTCCTGGATTCCCGTTTTCCAGACAATGTCTGTTCACGGGAATGACAGGCTCTTTTTTATATACCATATAAGATGCCCAAGATAATCTCTGCCATTTTACTTTTAGCTATATTTGCCCTGCCGGGGTTTGCCGAAAACGCCGAAACGCCTTCCGCTAACGAGAACGTTATAACTAAGATCGTGATCACGGGAAACAGGATAAAAGAGTCCGTCATACGCAAGAACCTCGCTTTCCGCGAGGGCGACGTTGTAGACGACGTGAAGATCGAAAAAAGCAGGGCCAACCTCTACGCGCTGGGTATTTTCAAAACACTCAACATAACCAGGGAAAGAGACGAGAGCACGGGCTGCGCCAAAATAGTTATCGACGCCCATGACGGCTGGTATGTCCTGCCGATACCCATGTTCGGCAACAGCGGCGGTGAAAGATATTTGGCGGGCACGATACTGGAACAGAACGCGTTTAAGGAAGGCGAACGCGTCTCAGCTTCCGGCGGCTTCTCGGATTCGCTGTCACATTACTCGCTATCCACCCAGATGAACAGGGTAACCTTCAGCGGCTCGCTGGACAGGCGTTCCTACACCGAGTACCAGTACCAGGACGGGGCGTTCAACTCGCAGATACTCACCGGCAGGAACACCGACACTCTCGGAAATTACGGCGTGGTGGTTAGCTCCTATGACAGGGACGAGACAGACCTCAACTTCTCCGCAGGCATGCCGTTGTCCGAGCACTGGAGAGGGACCGCCGGGGTGAGTTTTGACGACATCCAGTACAGCAACGTGATGGGCGTGCCGCCGAACGACGGTGGAAGGATCAACACGCTGAACCTGGGCGTGCAGTACAACTCCAGGAATAACTACGGCAACGGCGGCAGGGACATGGCCGGCGCTGTCGGCAGGATACTTGGCCTCGGCATGGCCGATTATAAAGAGAACTTCAAGCCGCTGCCCCGGACCACGATAGACTACGGTTTCCAGGCCTCAGTCGAGAACTCCAACAGGGCGTTAGGTTCAGACGATGAGTTCAGCAAGATGTCTCTTTCGGGGAGCCGTGCCGTCAATTATACCGACCGCAGCAGGTTGTCATTGTCGGTTAAAACCGGGTACGGGTATAACCTGCCTTTCAGCGAGTTGTTCGCGACCGATCGGAGCGACGGCTTGATGGGTGTTTACGCACGTGAGTTCCGCGGAGAAGAGATCGCTACGGCCAACGTAGACTACCGCCGCCCGCTTTACAGAAATACTCACGGGCAGTTCACGGGCGATGTGTTCGCGGAATACGCTGACTGTGTTTTTAACGGCCAGCAGGGACAGAAAGAGGGTGTGGGTTTTAACGTGAGCTTTCAGTCCTGGCGTTTCCCTCTTCCGCTTGGCTTGGGATACACTTATAGCTTCGATGACAGGGATTGGAAGGTGTCGACGAGTTTCGGTGGCAGGTTTTAAACCATGCACAATGACCCCCTTTCCACTAGGGTTGTAATACCAGCTCGTTTGTTTATTTTCATACGGGTGAAAGACCAACCGCCTGGAAATAAAATAATTCTTGACCAATTATTCTAACATTGTTACAATATAGTATGGAACAAAACAACCTGGATAGAAATCGTATCCTCGAGACACAGTTCAGCCTCTCACCTGACATCATCTTCTTCGTAGACAAAGACCTGAAAATAACCAATATCAATCATGTCGCGCCCGGAGCCCCCTATACCGCGGAAAGCATCGTAGGGAAGAACGCCGCCCAAATTCTTCCGAAAGAAACAGTAGAAACCGTTAAACAAAAAATGAACGAGTGCTTTTCAACAGGAAATGTCTGTGAGCTGGACCATCGGATATGGGAAAACCAATGGATACACACGAGAATTGTGCCGATCAAAAATAACGGTTCTATTGAAAACCTTCTGGTGATCTCTACGGATATTACGGAGAGCATGCGCTCGGCAGAGGAATTGAGGATCAGCCAGATGAACCTGTCCAGCGCGCTTAAAATGGCACAGCTCGGCGCGTGGGAATACGATGTGATACATGATGTTTTTACGTTTAACGATTCTTTCTATGCGCTTTTCAAGACGACCGTAGATAAAGTCGGCGGATATACGATGTCTTCCGCGGAGTACGCGAAACGTTTTGTCCATCCGGATGATGCGGGCATGGTCGCCGAGGAAGTCCGAAAGACCCATGAAACCAAAGACCCGAATTTCACTTCCAGGGTGGAACACAGGATAATTTATGCCGACGGAGAGACCGGGTATATCACGGTGCAGTTCTTCGTGATTAAGAACGAGAGTGGAAAAACAATAAAGACTTACGGGATAAACCAGGATATCACTAAACGCAAGCTGGCGGAAGAGGAGTTAAAAAGATCTAAGGCCGAATATAAGAATCTGGTCGAAAATATAAATGATGCCATATACTCAATAGACAAAAACGGTACGTTCACTTACATCAGCCCTATAATGAAGGATATAGGCGGTTACGAACCCGAGGAGATTGTCGGTAAATCGTTCAGCAGTTTTATTTATAAAGAGGATCTGCCTCTTGTTTTAAAAGCAATGAAAGATGTTACTGACGATAAAAAGTATCCGAGCGAGTACCGCATCGTTACAAAGTCAGGCGCGCTGCGCTGGGTGCGCACCTCGAGACGTCCGCTTCGTGAAGGAAAAGATATAGTCGGTTTGACCGGGGTGCTGGTCGATATTGACAAGGAGAAAAGAACTGAAGAGGAGCTGTCCCGGTCGAGGAAAAGGCTCCAGGCCGTTTTCGAGCAGTCATTTTTCTCGATAGTGGTCATAGATAATAATAAGTGGACGTTCACCGAATTCAACAAGCAGGCGCACGAATCCCTGGGCTATACAAGGGAGGAGTTCAGCGGGTTAACCCTGTCCGATATTGTGGGCGCTGGTCCAAGGGAAGAGATCCCCAAGCGTATAAACGAGATTCAGAGCGACGGGTATTCTATTTTCGAATCGCGCCATAAAAAGAAAAACGGCGAGGTAATGGACGTGCTCGTGTCCGCAAGGATGATCGAGCTCGACAATGAACAGCTACAGATATCGATATGGCAGGACATTACAGAGAAAAAAAAGGCCGAGGCGGATAAGTCGCGGATACAGAAGAGCGAGCTGATGAGAGTGCTTGCCGGAGGAATAGCGCACGATTTCAACAACCTGTTGACGCATATTCTGGGCAATATCAATATCGCCAAAACGAGGGCGGGGGCCGGCAGCGAGATATTCAAACTGCTCAGCGACGCGGAAACAGGCGGCAGAAGGGCCGCTTCTCTTACGCAGATGCTTTTGACATTCACAAAAGACGATACCGCGGATAAGGAGTGTTTCCTGATCGGAGACCTGGTGAGGCACTCCGCTGATTTCTCGCTTCAGGGATCGAACTGCTGGAATGAGTTCAATATCCCCAAAGATCTCTGGCTTGTCGAG
>CAZSIW010000034.1:0-11161 GCA_964606755.1 uncultured Elusimicrobiales bacterium
GGAGAAGGAATATTCGGTTACCCCTCAGCAAGCTGAGGGGAATTGCAAGTTAAAAATCAAAACTGCTGATTTAGTTAAATACGTCGCCAAAGGCGACTCCTTAATTTTGATATTTAATCTTTGATATTTTATTTAAAGGATTTGAACATGAAAAAGATATTATTAATATTTATCCTGCAGTTCGCTTGTGCCGCGTGGATTTTCTCGGAACAAAAGCCGGAGGACATGTTTTCGCAGGCGAACCAGCTCTACCAGAAAGACCAGTACCAGGAAGCTATAAATCTCTACAACTCCATACTCCAGAAAGGCATGGTAAGTTTTGACGTGTACTTTAACCTCGGAAACGCCTATTACAGGACCCAGCGCCCTGGCCTTGCCCTCGTGAATTACGAAAGGGCGTTGAGGATAAAACCCAGGGACTCGGATGTCCGGAGCAACATAGAGTTCGTGACAGCCGCGATGAAGCTTCCCGATCGGGACCTTTCCGAGATAATGCTGGATTTTTTTGAGAACATGATGAGCCTTAACGAGTCAGCCGCGCTCTCATCGCTTTTCCTTATACTCCTGATGGCCGGCCTCTCAGCCTACCTTTTTATCAGGGACAAGAAGCTGATCGTCCTGTCGGCGGTTCTGCTTGCCGGTTTTGTGTGCGCCTCCGGTCTTTTCGCGTTCAAATACACCAGCGAGGTCAAAACTCTCTGGGCGGTAACGGTGAAAAGCCCTGCCGAGGTCAGGAACGGCCCCGGCACGGAAAACTCCGTAGGGTTCACCCTGCCCGAGGGCAGGAAGGTAAGCATAATCGGCGAGAAAGACAACTGGTACGCTATAGGCGTGAAAGAAGAAGGCCTGAAAGGCTGGATAGAAAAATCTTATCTGGAAGTTATCTAAACAAAAACTCCGTTTCCAACAGTTCAATCTTTTGATCTCATTCTTAAGAGTAGCTCAGCGACCCGGCGGGCATGACCCCATGCCGAAAAACTCGTAGTGAAACTCCGCCGACAGGAGTCGGCGGCTTCTTTTGCTACGCCAACAACCTGCGTGTCCGCCAAGAAGTACCGGCGGACCGCCAATCCATCCCCCATCAGGAGATGGGGGATTTAACATGGCGGATTAAATTTGATCGGGAAACTGCCTTTTTAATTGATCTTTTTTATTTACCCCGGAGGAACATAGCGGGTTACATATATTTTCGCAATCATTCCTTAGGATCTTCTCACGGTATTTTATCATTTTTGCGTTGTTCCACATTTTTCCCAACGAGCTGTCATTTAAATTTCCTATCGAATTTTCACAGAAGCAGTAGGGGTACACGAACCCGCGGTCATCGATAGACAAATATTGCCATGGTAAATAACATAAGGCCTCTTTATTGCCCGGCCCGCAATGCGCTTCCGGCGTATTCATTTCTCTGTTTGGCTCCGGGGTATTCCGCGCTGAGCCATCACAGGGTTTTATGCCTTTATTGTCAAACCCTGAATATTTCTTTTCGGTACCGGCAGGCTCTTCACACGGAAAGAGCTTGTCAATAAAACTTATATTATATTCTTTCGCTTTACGCGAAATAGACGGCAGCCTTTTCCTGATATAGTTTATTATCTCGGGGTCCCTGCCAAGAAATATATTTTCTGAACTTTCCAACCCCTTCACGCGGTTGAACTGGAAAGTGCTGAATTCATATTTGCGGGCAAACTCCACAACTTTGTCGATCTCGCGATAATTTGACCTCATAACGACAAAACACATTGATGTGTTTACCCTGGAAGTTTTGTTTATTTTTCTGTATCTGTTCAAAAGCTCAATGCTCTTAAGCAGGCCTTTAAACTGCGCGCCCTGCCTGATATGTTCATACATGCCTTTGGTGACCCCGTCTATAGAATAATCAACGTTGACATTTCCGCGTGTCAGCCTCCGGGCCCACTCCTCATTTATCAGCAACCCGTTTGTAGTAATAGATTGCTCCAGGTTCGTATAAGCCAGAGCTTCTTCAAGCAGATCACCAAAACAATCCATCAAGAACACTTCTCCACCCTGCCATTGTATTTCCCGCAAATATGGAAAATAGCTTTTGATCTCTTTTACGGCACGCTTCGGCAATTCCCATTCACTGGACCCTGTTATTTTATGCAGGCACATAATACAGCTTATATTGCATCTAGTCCCCAGAGTAACCCTGAGCCCCCACGGCTTCGATTTCAGGAATATTTTCCTCTTTGCTATTTCGGATTCATTTAATATTTTATTAGCAATAAATATCCTATTGGGGCGCGAAATCGAACCGGAAATTTTCTTGAATTCTTTCCGGGCCAGGCTGTGCCTGCCTGCTTTGAGGTACAGCTCGATCAAAGATAAACGTATTTCGCCGCGCTCTATCTTTAATTTTGAAGCCATCAGAAGATACTTTATCGCCAGCTCATAGTTCGGCATCTTTTTGAATATTTGAACTAATTTAAAACATACTTCACGGTACTCGGGATACTCTCTGTTTATTTTTTTTAATTGTTTTATTGCAGAACTATATTCTCCATTCATCAGGCAGATTTTCGCCAAAAGCATACGGGCATGCTCATTGTGGACATCAGATTTTATGCATCCCTCAAGGTACTTGATCGCCGCGGGATGATTACCCAAAGCAAAGTATGTCTTGCCGGCTTCAAAAAGCGCTTCTGCATAGCGGGGACTATTTCTTAAAACTTCAAGGTATTTTTTCAGCGCGCAGGAGTATTTCCCGAGATTGAAATATTTTTTTCCTTCTTCCAGGAATGACTGACGGTTATCTGTTTTATTTTTCATATTTTTCAGGCCGCTGCGGGCCGCGCTCGCCAATACCACATCAACGTGCACCAAATTGCAAAACCACGACGGAACTTATCTATATTGCCGGCACAATTTTATACCATATTTTCTGTTCTTTTGTAAACAAATGGCGGCTCCGCGCTTCGCCCGTTCAATTATTTCAACAATGAATCTCAACTCGAACAAAAAAACATCCACCCCGCCGATCGGAAGGATGGATGCTTAAAACAGAATTCGTTGTTTAAAAGTTTTATGCCAGATCAGTTTCCCCTATTTCACTTTTTTTGACCTTCTCGACCGGCTTATCCGAAAGAACCCTTCCCAAAATATCGAACAACACCCTGTGTACGCTGCTGTCTTTTTTTGTCATCTCCGTCTCATAACGGGTATCTACCCCGTCCAATATTTTCTGCGCCACCATGATCTGCTCGTCCGGATATTTTACCTCTATAGTGGCCCTCACTTCCGCAGGAAGCATGTCAACCGTTATTTCTTCCATGGTCCTTACGAGGTTCCCGCTCGCGGTGTATACCAGCGAAACGGTCTTCATATCGTACGTCGCCTTTATCAGGTACATCGTCATCGAGTTTTCATCTATTTTCCAGTACTCGCTCACGGCGGCCGTGGGGTGATCCCTCTCGAACGCCGAGATCACGCCCGAAGGCGCCTCAATTCTGTCTATCCTTACGTCCGCGTATGTTATAGCCGCGGGCATAATTAAAACCGCAGCAGTTATCGCAAAACAAAGCACATTCTTAGAAGATCTCATTGTTTTTTACCTCCTTCTTGTGAATTCTCCATTAATTGTCACCAGATCATCCTGCTTTTTATCATAACGTCGACCGGCTTGTCAGAAACGATCTCTCCCGCAAGATCGAACACGACCTTGTGAATACTGTTGTCGCTCCTCATCATCTCCGTTTCGTAGCTGATATTTGTTCCGGCCATAACTTTCACCGTCTCCACTACCTGTTCGTCGGGATATTTCATCCCTATGCTTCGTATAATCTCCAGGGGCAGCATTTCAACAGCCGACTCCTCTATTGTCTTAAGAAGTCCCCCGCCAGCGTTGTATACAAGAGAGACCATCTTCATCTGTTCCGTCTCCATTACCTTGTACAGCGTCATCGAGTTTTCCTGTATTCTCCAGTACCCGATCACGTTCGCGGTCGAGTGTTCCCTCTGGAACGAATAGATCACGGCCGAAGGCATATCCACCCTGTCGATCTTTTCGTCAGCATATATATTAGCGGCGAATATCATCAAAGACGCGGCGAGCGTCGCCGCACAAACAATATTCGTATATAAATTCATTGTTTACCCCCTTCAACAAAATTGTCTTTTTGCATTCTAAGAAATATATTTCAACAAGTGAAGGGCTTTCAGGAAAAACCGCAGATTTTCGGCAAGCGCGTGACGACAAGCGCGACATGAGAGGTCAGTGGCTTCGCGCCAATATTTTTTGATTTGAAATGCCGGTCAAAAAGAGATAAAATCTTTTTCGTATTAGTAAAGCGGCAACACGAAAGAAGTCAGTATATAAATCACGAAAATGGGAGACCTCTATGGTTGACAACGCACCCGTTATAAGGCTGATCCCTGTAGACCGTATCCTGCCGTCCCGCCACCAGGCCCGCAAAGTTTTCGATGAAGATGGCCTGAAGGGCCTTGCCGCCTCCATTGACAAGGAAGGGCTGTTGGAGCCTGTCATGGTGAGGGTAGTGCCGGCTCCTAACCCATTGCCCGCGGGTGCATCAGCGGATGGCGAGTGGTACGAGCTTATATATGGCGAACGCCGCTTAAGGGCTCATAAATTGCTTGGCAGGGAAACTATAGAAGCCAGGGTAACAACGGTTGTCAGCGAGGCCGAATCAGCCGCCAAGGGCCTGGTTGAGAACCTCCAGCGGGAGGATATTAACCCAATGGATGAAGCCGAAGGCTATGCCCATTTGAACCAGCTTGACCCAGGCTACTGGACTCACGAACGGATAGCGGAGGTGATAGGCAGGGATAGGAGTTACATCACCCATTCTATAGGAATGCTGCAGTTGCCGGACTCTGTAAAAGATAATGTGCGGCACCGCACATTGTCCCGGAGCCATGCCCTTGACCTTCTGCGCCTCCCATCCGCAGACCTGCAGTCAAAAGCCGCTGAACAGATAATCGCTAAGGATTTAAACCTTGCAAACGCCCGTACTCTAATTTCAAAAATGATTGAAAATCAAGCAAATAATTCTAAAACTGACGAAAGTGAGCAAGCGGTTGGAGCCATTCCAGTGCAAAGCGGCGAATCTGCCGCCCAGCCGCCTTTCTTTCGCATAAGCAAATCAGGCCAGCAGATGCGCATAATAGCCAGCTTCCCATTAACCGCCACACTGCCCGAGCTCTTGAAAGCCCTAAAAGAGGCATTTGGCAAGTGGCTGAAGCAGCAGAAAAACATGAAGAAAGGACATGTAAAAGGAACTACTCTTACCCACTCTCCGATGATAGGGGGGAGCAAAGGTTGCTCCCCCACTGGGATGGACGTAGAGAGGGGTGCCGAGGGCGGGGACGATGGTGGAAATGTTAGCAAAACCATGTCCCCTCACCTTAATCCTCTCCCACAAGGGGCGAGGAAAACAGAGCCAAACCCAGTTGAAGCAGACCCCAAGCCCTGCTCCAACCAGTCCTCAACCCCAGATTATGACAATATAGCGGAAACAACAATAGCCAGCAGTAAAACCAATATCCCCACCCCGGCTGCCGGCCAGTCAGGCACAGGCGCTCTTACCCAGGACCAGCTTGCCGAAATGGTAGCAGCCAGCCTTGAGGATACCATAAAAACATTGAACCAGAGGTTAGCCGAACCTGGAATAGCCCATGAAGAAGCCATAGCCTTGAAAGAAGCCCTTAAAAACACGCAGAAACAGCTTGACGATATCAGGAAAGACCTTAAGCCAAAGCCGCCAACTGACCCTAATAAGGACCAGTTGGGAAAGACCAACAAAGACCAGAACAAAGACACCAAAAATTGATTCGATTTTGACTGTTGATAATATGTCAAAAAATATTGAACAATTAAGATTATATAACCGTGATTTACGAACGCTATAATCGTGCGGTCAAAGCTACGCGAACAGATATAGGTTCGGCGGGTTTGAAGTGGAGATCGTTGTAACCTCCGTTATTTGGGCCGGCGGGTTCATTTTCAAGGCGTGACGGGTAATAGTAATCGATCTCATGATCTTCCCTGTTGAGCAGGTTGAATCCTTCAACGCTTAGAGTCCAGCATTTATTGAAAATGTACCCCACCTTTGAACTAAGCAAAATGGTTGACCCGGAAATGACGCTATCGTCTTCGGTCAGCGGACGGGGCCCAAAAAAGCGTAGCCGTAGTTCGCTAAAGAAACCGTGGTCTTCCTGTTGGTGATACGTAATTCCGGCGGCAATAACACTGTTAACAGCTTCAGGAATGTAACGCCCCTGCAAGCCGGTATCACCATCAATAACAGTTTCGAGAAATTCGGCGTGTGAAAATGAAAAATCCGCGTCCATAGCAAGCGATTTAGTGGGCGTGTAGTAATTTGCCCACTCAATGCCGTAACGTCTGCTCGGCGCGCTGGGAGCGCTGGTGCCGTGGTCTCCATCGAAAACTAGTTCGGAGTCAATGTCCAGCCACCATAAGGTGAGGGTGCTCTGCATCCCTTTAATTCGTGTAGTGCGAACCCCGATCTCCGCGCCTTGCGTGCGCACAAGCGGCGTGGCGGAGCCGACAGGCGCGCCTGATGTGGGGTCGACGTGTTCTGTCACGCCGCGGGCGTCATTGCTATGGAAGCCGAGCCCCCAGTTCAGGTAATACTCAGTATCATCCCACGGGCCGAATACTAATGACGCTTTCGGGCATACGATCATGGCGTCCGTTGAGCCCGAGTTGACCGGCGCGTTGCTGTTGACGTCAAAACTGTAATACTCCGCCCGCAATCCCAGCACCGTGCGGAAAGTTTCTGACCACCGGACCTTGTTTTCAGCGTAGGGTGATACGCTTTGTTCCCATACGTCATCGGCTGTTGTCACGGCGGGGATGATCGCGCCGCTGTAATCAACTTTATCGGTTCGTACTCTGTCAATAGTCTGATATAAACCGTTTTGAATGGAGTCACTGCGTATCTGAAGCCCGACCGAATTTTGCATTTCAGAATTTCCTACCATCCCCGGCCATGTCTGGCTTGCCTTCGCCCCGCTGACCCAGCGTTTGTCCTGCTGTTCTATCTGGTCTCCCTGCGGGCTGTTAAGAAAGTAAGTAAAATTCGAGAAAAGATCCATATCGTAATAATAGCTGTAGAGCAAAATTTTCGTTGAGGAATGCTCGTCTGCCCTGTGCCACTCACCCGATAGGCTATAGCGGCGCGAGTTGCCGCCGTCGCTTGGATCAATAGAATCATAAAGGCCAAAACTTGGAATTTCCTGCAGTGCGCGCTGAGCTATCTGGTCGGTTGCGTTCCATACGCCGGAATATTCCATGGCGGTTATGCTATACCCGAGCGAGGTATCGCCCTGGCTTAAACACACCACGGCATTGCTTTTTTTATAATTATCGGGCGTTGTCCAGGGCCCGTCGTTGTGATAGAGTTCAACCGCGTAAAGAAGAGTTCCATTCCCTGCGTGCTGTGATGATGCAAACAGGTCGCGCTGGTATCCGAAACTGCCGTACTCGACCTGCAGGATAGTTTTTGGCAGGGAAGTAACGTATTGAATATCGTCAGCCCCGGCTGAAGAAAAATCTCCGGCATCAGCGTAATAATTCCCTTTACGGAAATCGATGCGCCAGATAAGTTCCGGAATCAGGATATTCAGATCGGTATATCCCTGGCCGTGCGCGTGCGAGGGCAGGTTAAGCGGCACACCGTCAAGAGATGTGTCTAGATCCGTTCCGTGGTCAAGATTAAAACCGCGCAGGAAGAACTGGTTCGCTTTCCCGCCTCCGCTGTGCTGGGTGACGATGACGCCGGGAATAGTTTCTAAAACCTCGCCCGGCCTGGACAACGTGCGTGAAGACAATTCATCCTGCCCAACCGTTCCATCCGATGCTGCGGGTGCTATACCGATCAAACTGTCAGAACGGCGGCTGCGGATAGTTATTACCCCCAAAGGGAAAGTATTGGTATCGATTGTTATTTCATGACCGCTCGCATCCGCAAATACCTGGCGAGGGATTGAAAAAATAACAGATACTCCTAACAATAGAACAACGCCGAGCTTCTTTAGCGACCCTGCATTCGACTTGCACATGACAGAAATCCGCCTTTTTGGTATACATATTTTACAATCGTGCTACGCAGCGGCAAAAAAATATATCAACCACATGTTTATACTGAAGTTATTCTTAAAGAACTGTGTTTTACGCCTTTGACGGCTTTTATCTTATTAGCAAGTTTCTCGATTAATTGTTTTTCACCTCTAACAATAACAATTTCAAAACAATTATTGTGATCCAAATGGATATGCTGGGAGGAAAGAATAATTTCCTGATGGTCATGTTGAATATCAGTAAGTTTGTTTAGAATTTCTCTTTTATGGTGATTATAAAGGATATCAAGTGAACCCACAACTTCTGCGGTTTCTCTGGTGATTTCGCTGGCAGTAATAGTTTCCCTGATAAAATGTTCTATTGCTTTCGAACGGGTAGGATAATGTTGTTCGCGTAGCACAGCATCAAATTTATCGAGAAGTTCCTTTGCGACAGAAACACCGAAACGAACCAATGTTGACATCAAACCACCCCTGTGCATACATTTTTTAGAATTGTAACACTATATTTTAAAAAAGTCAACTTGCCTCTGAAATAATTGACGTCGTCTGCCGCATTCAAATACGCATGCGCGCCTTAAAGAAACATTTGAACGGATGTATAGAATCGAGACACATCAATGCGAGGATTGAATACAACATAAAAAAATTGCTTGACGGAGAGTGCAATAATAGATATACTATTATTGCATCATATGCAATAATAGTGAGGTTGTAATCATGATAGAAAGAGACATTGCGGCGAAGATAGAGCCTTATCTTGAAAGGAAAGAATTTTTGGCGGTGATCGGCCCGCGCCAGTCCGGGAAAACGACATTTCTTGAAATGTTGAGGGTGCATCTGGTTAAACACGGCAAGGTGCCGCCAGGCAACATACATTCTGCTACTTTTGAGGACAGGAGACTGCTGAACCAGTTTGAGAACGATCCGGTTTCTTTTGTTGAGTCTTTTCCTGTGCAGGACGAAAAGAAAAAGGTGTGGCTTTTCCTCGATGAGTTTCAATACGCCGAAGAGGGCGGGCAAAAACTAAAATTAATTTATGACACGATTAAAAATGTAAAGATAGTTATTACGGGCTCATCCTCCCTGGAAATAAAAGCTCAGGTCGGCAAGTATATGGTAGGAAGAGTGCTGAGCTTTCATCTCTACCCTTTCAATTTCAATGAGTTCCTGAGAAGTAAAGGAAAAAGATTTAACAATGTTTACGATAAAGGATCGGCTGTTATTAAGAACTGGCTGTCAGGAAAGAAAGCGGTTGTTAAGAAAGGCGAGGACCCTTTCTATGCCGAGATGATCCGCCAATATGAGCGCTATTGCGTGTGGGGTGGTTATCCGGCGGTGGTGCTTTCAAAGAATGATAACGAAAAAATAAAGGTTCTTGGCGACATTTACAACAATTATGTGTTAAAAGATATCAAGGGGCTTCTTGAGCTCGACACGGAAAAAAACCTATACCTTCTCTCGCGCCACCTGGCTGTTCAGAGCGGAAATATTGTTGTGTATAACAATATGGCGCAGGCGGCGCTGCTTGATTTCAGGCAGTTAAAAAAACATATGGCGGTGCTTCAGGAAACATACATCTGTTCGGAAATAAGCCCGTTCTTCTCAAACCGTCTGAAGGAACTTGTAAAAAATCCAAAGGTATATTTTTATGATATGGGTTTCAGAAATTATCTGGTGGAAAATATGGCAGTGCCGGAAAACCGCCCGGATGGAGGCGCACTGGTGGAGAACGCGGTGTTTGTGAAACTTAATCAACTTAAAGGCGATATGACTCATATACATTTCTGGCGGACAAAGGCGGGAGCAGAAGTTGATTTCATTATAAAGCAGAATAACAAAGTAACCCCGATTGAAGTTAAGTATACGGCATATTCCGAATTAAAAGTCCCGCGTGGAATGCTGAGTTTTATTGAGGCGTTTAAACCTGAGAGGGGTATTTTGTTTACGAAAAACTATTGGGGCATTGCAAAAGCCGGCAACACTGAGATTCTTTTTGCGCCGGTGTATTATCTTTATCTTGAAAACTCACTTCAGATATAAGTATTTTGTCTTAACTAAACATATTTATAATATGACTAACGGTAATGAACTAGCCTTTGGGCATCCAGACCGTGGAGGGTGCCTATGCTGGTTTATGCCGGGTTTGAGAATAAGAGCTTCCTGTTTGACTCGCCGAAAGAGATTATTTCCTGCAATACGCACGCACGCCTGAAAGAATCATTCGCGAAAATGGAGTATTTCCTCGATATGGGTTTTTTTCTTGCAGGGTTTGTTTCTTACGAAGCGGGGTATGGGTTCGAGGACAAACTCTTTCAGGATAAAATCTATTCGTTCCCCCTTGTCCATATCGGGTGCTATGAAAAACCATCTGATGCGAATGGGTTCACAAGGATCCGCGGGGACGCATTTAAGATACGCAATATAAAACCTCTGCTTTCTTTTGAAGCGTACGAGAAAGACATAACCCGTATCCGTGAATATATTTCCGAAGGCGACGTTTACCAGATAACTTATTGCCTGAAAATGAAATTTGAGTTTGAGGGAGACGCGCCCTCTTTATTTTTTAAGCTGTTGCGCGAGCAGCCCGTGCCGTACCCGGCTTATATCGACTCGGGTGATTACAAAATACTTTCTCTTTCGCCCGAGCTGTTCATGAAAAAGAAAGGCAGGAATGTCACAACAAAACCTATGAAGGGTACCTGGCACAGAGGCGGTAACATGTTTTCGGACGTGTTAGCGCGCTTCCGTTTAAAGTATGACGAAAAAAACCGTGCCGAGAACGTGATGATAGCGGACCTTTTGCGCAACGATCTCGGCCGCATAGGGACAAATGTAAGGACGCCGCGCCTGTTCGAAGTGAGCGGTTACACGACGCTTTTCCAGATGACCTCAACCGTGACGGCACAGATAGCTGACAAAATCCCGGTGAACGAACTTTTCAAGGCGATATTTCCGTCAGGCTCTGTCACAGGCGCGCCGAAAATGCGCGCGATGGAAATTATTCGGGAGCTTGAAAAAGAAGAACGAAAGATATACACGGGGGCGATAGGTTTCATTACGCCCAGCCGAGAGCTGTGCT
>CAZSIW010000035.1:0-11140 GCA_964606755.1 uncultured Elusimicrobiales bacterium
TCTTTCTTGACCAGCCCCCCGCCTTCCAGAGTAACGTTCTTGGTCGGGTTAAATTGCCACTTTATTCCACCTGATAAGGCCGGCGGTACGGCCACGTCGAACACGGAGTTCTCGCCGCCCTCTTCGTTGACAAAAAACTGCACCATTTTTGTTCTTCCCTGATCATCCGTGACCTTGTACGTCGCGGCAGCCGATGCCCGCTGGTACATCTCTTCCACGGCTTCCTGGAACGTCTGTTTATCTGCCGGTGTTACGGCTCCCGTGCTCTGGTCATAGTTTTGCGACATATACACAGTCTCTTTATCGGCTTTTTCCATCTTCACTATGCCGCCGCTAAGATCGAGGGTCCATTCCTTCGACATCTGCCATTTCAAGCCCCCGCTAACCGCGGCGATATAATCCTTCGTATTTTGATTGTTGGCGATGCCGAACGTGCCGGTGGTTGGATCGTACGACATATCCAATGAGCCATCAATATAAAGAGTAAGGTTTTTGGGATTTATAGCGCCGCCGCCCACCATGAACAACCTGTACTGCTGGTTTTCCTGCGTGGGAGTAAAGCCATTCTGTAGATCATAGACCAGCGACTGGTACAGGGTCATGGTCTGACCGTTATCCACCGTGGTTTCCGTGAATACGCCGTCCTGGTCCGATTGCATCTTTGAGAGGAAAGCATTTATGCGGTCCTGAACTACCATCACCGGGTAGCACCCGGCCAGCTGGGTCAGAAGGGTGGCTATAGTCGCGCGGTTTTTCGTCTGTTCCTGGCTCACCAACTGAGTAATTATACCTGATTCCTGAGAAGCGTTAGGATCGGGGTTTTGTGCATCGTTCAGTATGGAAGTAAAACCGGGCCATTTTGCCCCTTCCTGGCTGTAGCTCATGCGCTTGACAAGCTCGGCCTTGGTCATAGCCTCCACAGGCACCCAGCGATCGTTCTCCCAGCGCACCAATATTCCCTGCCCGCTCGAGTACCCGGTCACCGCGCCTGTCTGCGGGTCGGTGATAGTCCTGCCGTAAGTGTACACGTCTCCCGTGAAACCGTATCTCTGGAGCAGGAATTTCGTATAGAGGCTGTTGAAATTGTTGGAGTAATCTATTTTTGTGTCCGGTGTAAAGTTCTCAGCTATCCTGTCCAGGTCGTCTTCGCTCAACAGGAACGGCGGCACAGACAATAGTTTCGGGTACCTGGCCGCTAGCGCCTGTATTTGAGCTTTCAGCCTCATTAAGTTATCTTTTGTGTCTTTGAGGTCGCTCATGTCTATGGTCCGCTGCACCATGGCTTTCCCGATAGCGTCGAGGCTGTCTAGCACACCTATAAGCTCCCCCTGCCCGTTGTTCAGGTAATTGTATACTTTTTGGACCATATCCGGAGTAAATTGCAGGTTGGTAAGAGCGTAGTTTTCGTTGACGGCCAGATACGTTGCGTAGTTCTTGGCGGTCTGTGCTTTAAGAGTTGACTTGAAATTCTCAATGTCTGCGAGATCGTTGCCGGCCTGGTTCAGCTGTGTCATCCAGGTTTCTAAGGTATCGATTGTAAGCGAAGTTTTCCAGGTGCCATCTGTATTTTGCATCGCCTTCATGTCGGATTTCTGTTTTGTCATTTGCCCGAGCAACGCATTCATCTCGGTAAGATCACTCTGGAGTTTAGCCTGGTCAGCTGCGCTCAGCTTGGAATATGGCGGGTAAGTGTTCGCCTCATCGCTGGTCAGTTTATTGTTAATGTAGCGAGTCAACCAATCGATGTCTGACTGTATTGGGCTTGTGCCTGTGTCCGGCAGATCGGTAAGCATCTTTTTCCAGCTGGCATCTGCATCGGTATCTATAGTCTTTGTGATCTGGCTGGCATCCTGCTGTGAAGCTGTCAGAACTCCTTGTTCGGTAGTGTTCACATATACGTTCGCTCTGTTGTAGTCCGCTGAATATTGTGTCACGCCGGCATCTGCCAGGCCGTAATATTTATTGTATTTAACCCATGCCGTGGTTACATCGCCGGTCAGGGTCGCTATAAGCGTACCGAACCATGCATCGCCGTTGGACGTACTAGAGACCTGCCCTATCATATTCTGGAGCCATGAGATATTGTAATAAGTATTATCTCCGCTGCCCAGCGCCGTCATGAATGCAATTTCCCAATCGCCGGTTGATTTGCCTCCGTAACTTCCGTTATTGGCGATAGCTTTTAAAATGTTGCTATAATAGATACCCAGCGTCGCCTCTTTTGCCGGATCGGCCTGCACAAGCTGTTTTGCCTGGGCCGCCGTAAGAGAAGTTGGATCGCCCTGAAGCGCCAACACCCTTGCGTCAGCCAGGTTCCACATGGTCTGCCAGTAATCGACTGCCTCCTGGTATTGCCCTTCCAGGGTATCAAGGCTTTGCAACGCCGAGTTCATCTGCGTTTGCCAATAAGTTCCATTCTGTCCGTTCGACAAGCCTGAAGGATTGTCCACAGTATTGATAGCCCACTGATAATTCTGTATGAAATATGCCAGTGAATTCGTTACCGTGGTGACAGTTGTGCCGTCCGATGTGATCGGGCTTTTCAACAGCGCCAGCTGTGCCTGCTGTGCCGATGTCAGTGTAGATTGATCGGGGCCGCAGACCTCTATCTGGCTCTGGCGCGCCAGGTCATAATTTGCCTGCCAGTAATCGACCCCTGATTGATAGGAACCTTCCCACAGTGTCATACTCTGCACGGCGGCGCTCACTTTGTTCTGCCAGTAAACCGCATTCTGCCCGTTAGACAGGCCGCTCGTGTTCTGTGGATCCGTCGCTGTCTGGTAATTTTGTATGTAGTACCTCAACGATCCTACGGTTTCGGTCCCGAATGGTGTCACGGTGCCGAGGTTCGAGCGCAACAGGTTCAGCGCCGCCTGCTGGTCAGGTGTAAGGTTACCACCACCGTTTAACAGCGCCAGCTGCTGGCATGCCAGGTCATAACAGGCTTCATAGTAATCTACGCCCGCCTGATACAAACCTTCAAGATTATTCAAGCTGGTTATCGCAGAGTTTATCTGAGTTTGCCAATAGGCTCCGTTATGTCCGTTCGATAAACCCGTCGCGTTTAAGGGGTCGGTTGCAGCCTGGAAGTTCTGTATATAGTACCTCAACGAACCCGCCGTTTCGCCGTTAGCAAGCGGCGTCAGCGTGCCCAGATTTGAGCGCAGCGTGGCAAGCGTTGCGGGGTCAGGGCAGACTGCGGGGCCGCAAACTTCTATCTGTCTCTGGCGCGCCAGGTCATAATTTGCCTGCCAGTAATCGGTATCGCCTTTAAGCGAACCTTCCAACGTGTAAAGTGTGTTTATCGCGGCGGTGACTTTACCTTGCCAGTACGCTGCGTTCTGAGCGGTCCCGTTGGAATCATTGGATGTGCCATACTGGAGCGCAACATTATAATTTTCAACGTAGTACCTCAGCGAGCCTGCCGTTTCGGTCCCGAACGGCGTCACGGTGCCGAGGTTCGAGCGCAGAGTAGCAAGCGTCGTAGGGTCGGGGCAGACCGCGGGGCCGTTTATCTGTATCAAACGCTGTTGTGACAGTTCATAATTCGCCAGACAGTAATCTATGCCGGCCTGATACAAGCCTTCAAGATTATCAAGGCTGGTCATTGCGGAATTTATCTGTGTCTGCCAATATGCTCCATTCTGGCCGTTCGACAGACCTGTAGTATTTGTCTGGTCGGTCGCTGTTTGGTAGTTCTGTATGTAGTACCTCAACGAGCCCGGCGCCTCGCTTCCCCCGGCCGGCTGTATAGTAGGCTGCGCTGCGGTTCCGAGGTTCGAACGAAGAGTGGCAAGCGTCGCCGGGTCCGGGCAGGTGGCAGGACCGTTTATTTGAAGAAGCCGCGAGGTCGCGAGATCGAGCCGGGCCTGCCAGTAATCGGTATCAGCTTTTATCACGCCTTCAAGAGAGGTCAAGCTCGACATCGCCTGGTCAGACTGGCCCTGCCAATAAGCAAGGTTCTGCGGGTTGCCCTGCGAATCGTTCGCACTGCCGTAGACCAGCGCTGTCTGAAGACCCTGCAAATAATATTTGAGCGTTCCAAGAATGTTTGCCCCGTTAGCTGTGTTTATTCCTGTTCTTAGCAGATTGAGCTGGTTCAATTGTGTCTGTGTCAGAGTAGAAGGGTCAGGGCCCGCAAGGTTAAGCTCGCTGAGGTTTGCAAGGTCGTAACGCGCCTGCCAGTAATCTACGCCTTCCTGAATCGTTCCTTCGAGGTTGTCCAAACTTGCAAGAGCGGTGTTGACATTGTTCTGCCACCAGGCCTGTGGCTGCATGACTCCGTTTGCGTCAACCGCCTGGCCTGAACTCTGAGCGAGCGCTGTCTCAAGACCCTGCACGTAGTACTTCAGCGAACCGGCGACGTCGGCGCCGCTGGTGGTTCCCAAACCTGTCCTTAACAGGTTTAAAGCCGCCTGGTTCGGGCAAACCGCCGGGCCGTTGAGCGCCAGTTCCCTCGCGTTCGCAAGGCTTGACCGTATCTGCCAGTAATCTATTCCCGCGTAATATACGCCTTCAATAGCGTTAAGCGATGCCATTGCATTGTTAACCTGGTTCTGCCAGTAAGACTGGGGCTGGCTTACACCGTTCTGATCCACGGCAGAACCGCCGTTCGATGTCGCGGTTTCAAGCCTTTCTTCGTTGTATGCAAGAGAGTTGGGATCGGTGCTGAGAACGGCTGTAGTGTTTTTATGGACCGTTGAAGAAGATGAAAAAGCTTTTAAAGTGGCCAGTGTGCTTTTCTGCGCATCGCTCAAATAACCCTGACCCACGAGATAGTAATCGTAAGCAACGGCACCGTTCCTTGCCGAGACAAGGTCAGCATAGTTAGAGAGATTAACATTTGATGTATAGTTGATAAAACTAAAACCACGCGTACCTTTAGCTGTTATTATCTGGTTCCAATAATCTGCGAGTGTAGTGGATTGATTAGGATCGCCTACCAGTCCTGTTATTTCTGCATCCATCTGGTCATCGGTCAATGTGTTTCCAGGATTGTTTGGGTCGCTATGGTCACTGTATGTCCAACCAGTAGCGGTGAATTGGATCCTGTTCGCAAGAGTAATGTAAGTATTCACCGCTGTCTGGTATGCCTGCAGGTTCGATTGTTCGCTTGCAGTTCCTCTGCTTGTCCAGTACTTGTTCCAGAGAGCCGCAAGTGAACCAGGATAGGAAGCGTTATAAGCGCCATCGTAAGCCGCCATCTGGCTGGAAAAATCAGAAATCGAACCGCTGCCTGTTCCCTCCATGTTGTTTCTCTGGGTCAGGAAATAACCGTTCGTCGCGTCGCTGAGCTGGGAAGCGAACCATGATATCGAATATGGAACGGATGAATTGCCCATAAGCGTGGCCAACTCCTGTTTCAACGGATTAGTAACCGCCGACTGCACATTCGCCAGCTGTACGCCGAACCAGGCCTTTGAGTAAGGCACGTTTGCGTTAGCGTTTAGCGCGGCAAGCTGTTGGGTAAGCGAACCGTTGGCTATATTCGTTATCTGCTGCTGCATGTACGCAATAGAATTGGGATAAAGAGTTGATGCGGGGTCAGTGGTTTGCAGTGCGGTCTTTTCCTGTGCCAGCTCGCCTGTTTCGGCAGCGTTCAATTGAGCGTTGTTATACGCGATAGAAAATGGTTTCGTAGGGTCAGCGCTGGTCAATGTCGCTATTTCTCCCACCCTGGGATCACTGCCCATGGCCGCCAGCTTATTTTGCATGTACAGTACCGAATACTGTGTGTTGGCGCTACCGTTAAGCGTGTTTTTTTCAGTGCTCAGCGGCCCGCTCTTAGCCTGAGCCACCTGGTTCTGAAGATACGAGATAGAACCCACTCCTGTGCCGGTGAGGACTGTTTTCTGTGATGAGTTGGCGACAGCCGCCTGCAGCTGCGCATTTATATACGCGACGGAACCGACCTTACTGGCGTCGCCGTTCAATGTGTCTCTCTGGGTCTTCTCCGGGCCGTTCTTCGCTGTATCGAGCTGGGCGCTTATCCAGCTTTCTGAATATTGCGAGCTTTGAGCGGCTTGTAGATTTTTCAAATCTGTCTGCAAAGTTCCACTAGCCGTCTGTGCAGCTGTTAGAATTGCATTTTTTTCGGCCAGGGTAGCGGATCGAGGCGTTTTCGGGTCAGTCGGTGTCTGGCTGGTTATCACATCCTGAAAATATCCGGCCGGGTATTTTGCCGTATTACCGTTCATGTAATCGATGTAAGCCTGTATGCCCTTTACGCTCTGCATGTTGAAAGTCGTTACCTTAACAGAACTGTCGTAATGCCAGTTTTTCGTACTTGGATCCTGAATCCATTTCCCCGTCGTTTGACTAAACGCGTTCTGATCGTTCAGTATGGCAAGGTCGCTCTTAAGGCTGTTTAGATATGTCAGATCAAGAGAGGTCTGCGCCTGGGAGTAGAAAGCCTGCAGGGCCTTGTCGTAAAGTATTCCCTGGTTCGCCTGGGCCAGGTCATCTTGTGTTTTCTGTTTCTGGAAATCAGCCCAATCCTGCGACATTTTGATGGCTTGAGTGCGCCAGCTGGTATCGAAATCGCTCTCTTTCTGTCCCTTCAGCGCGTTTATCTGTTTCTCATATTTCGCGATCTGATCCTGCCGGAGCAGCGAAAAATAGTATGCCAGGACGACGTCGGTCACAGGTTTGTCAGGCCGGTTGAAAAGGTTCGGGTCCGTAAGATCGATAACTGTATTTGCTGTTATCCCGCTAAGGAAAGTTACGGCGGATTGCAGGGTCGTCTGCTGGGACACAAGGCCGTTCGCACCATCGATGTAACCAGGGTGATCGGTGCTGCCATCGCTGAGAGCGCCCATGGCCGAGTCTAACATGGTCGTGTCTATACCCTCAGACTGCAGCTGGGCTTTATAAGCCTGGTAACCCTCTTTTTGCGAGTCCGGCACGCTGCTGGCGTCGGTATAATTAAGCAACCCCTGTCTCCATGTCCCGTCACTCCCGACAAACCCGTATAGTATCTGGCACTGGGCGATAACCGTGTTAATATCCCCGCTCTTGAGCGCTGATTCCAACGCCTGTTTCGCGGTAGATACGGCTTGCTGTTCTTGGCTTATAGTCTGGGTCACTAAAGCTAAACCGCCTTTTTCTTGATTCAAGAAGGCTGTAAAATTCGTTTGTGCATTCGCTATGTTGGCGCCATGAAGCTCAGCATCCAATTGATCGTAAACATAGTTCATCTGCTGCCAGGTGAAATCTCTCAAATACCCGGCATAAAACAGCCTTTCCAGCCTGTCTCTGGCCTGATCCTCTGTAAGATCATTGTTTTTCAGCGCGCGATACAGAGCGTCAATGTCCTGCGCCAGCTGCTGGTCGTTTTTTGTCCTGTCAGAAAACTGGAACAACATATCCATATACTGCTTGCAAAGCGCGGCCATGCTGCCAAGAGCGTATTTCTCGTCCGGTGTGTAACCTTTTACGCTGGAAACGACTTCCTCAGATGGCACCATGTTCCGCAAGTCCCCGCGGACGGTTCTTGAGCCTATGGGGAAAGCACCATGTATAATGTTGCCGTACTGGTCTTTTATTTCCGCGCCCTGTTTCGTCGGATCATTCTCACTCGCATATTCAACTATCGTCATTATGGTCTCGCCGTCCCTGTTGAACGGTATTACGACAGTTCCGGGCTGAAGAGTGACGGTATGGTTCTGACCGTCTTCGCTGCTGTAAACCAGCTCGGTCTTTTCTGTCAGCGGCACGGCGTTATTCAGCTCGTTCTGGCTGATATTGGCGAGCGTCTTCGGGAAAAGCATCAGAAGTATCTGCGTATTCAGCCGCCTCACTTCGTACATATTCACATTTTGTCCGTGATTTAGACTGTCATTTACGCTGTTAAACAGCGCCGTGGTATCTTTATCCAGACCTAGTTTGGCGGCGTCGGTGTACCGGCAAAGCTGCGTTGAGTCCATCAGTTCCTGGAAAGCTCTTGCGATATCTCCGGCAGAGGCATCTTTATTTATGCCGCCGGCATCGGTGATTAACTTGTGGTCCTGGAAAACCCCTTTCAGGTAGGGTGAGCCATTTATGTTGGCCAAGCACTCGCTGGGGTTTTTATCGTCCCCTTTAAACATGCCCGCATTGTAAGAGCTTTCCAGGTATGGAGAATAGCTTATGACCGTTGAAAAAATTTCCTTTGGGGTATCGGCAGATACCTCGGCTGGCACATCCATTACCCTCTCGTCTTCTATTATAGAAGAGTTCGGCGTGATCTGTTTTAAAGCCGCGTCAACAGCAACTTGTGAGATGCCATAATCCGGATTTACCAAAGTCAGATCGATAGCGGCCTGCTTGCTGTCGGGGGCCGTACCTTTCTTGACATTTTCCTTTGTGGCCGGTACGGGTTTGCCATCGCCTTGCTGCAGCGCATCGAGCTTAGCTTTCAACGCTGTACCGAACTTGGTCAGTTCGCCTTTTTCCGTAGTGAACTGATTCACTATTTCAGCAATGCTCACCGTGTACTTGGTGCCGGGCTGCAGACGACTGTTCCTGAGATCAGCCCTTTCAGAAATACTGTTTACGACATCTGTAATATTCTTATCAGCATCCCTTATAACCTGCTGTCCGGCCTTCACTGTAATCTTCACTCCCCCCACATTCACAACTTCATCTTTAGGCAGAACTTCTGATCTTTTTATCTTTACGCCTTCCGAAGGACTGTCAATAACAACAAAATCATTTTTACCGGTGTATTTATTTTTTACAGCCCAGTCCGTCAGCGAGAAACTGTAATAGAATTTGGTCTTTATCTTTGACGGCTGAGTGCTGTAAGCCACGGCGGAAGGGACTATCATCTCAGAATCGTATGCAAGCGCACCCTGTTTTGCTTTTCCATCCTTATCAACATAGTTTACTATCCTGGTGCCTTTCGGGTAGTCAACTTTGACACCGTTTATCATCATCTGCTGATCCTTATCCAGCACCTGGACTGATTTGATCCCGTCAGCCACCATATCCATGCCGGTGGGCGTATTTATCACGCTCAGGCGGCGGTAACCGGTGTAATTGCTCTGCATGGCCCATCTCATGACCGCGAAATGCAATGAAGGCACTATAACTTTTCCGGTCACCGGGTTGAAAGATATGCCGGACTGCCCGTAATTGCCTACAGCCAGCTGGGACGGCTCATTGTAGGTTTTCGTAATCTTTCCGGTAGCCAGGTCCATCTCGCCGCCGTACGGGCTGCTCAGGAGTGTTTGGAGATACTGCTGCGTGTTCGCGACCGTCAGCATTGACGGTATACGCTGTATGGCCCCATCCTCCATGTACCAGCCCCTTTCCTTAAGGAATTTTTTGCTACTGTCAGTGTACATGGGCTGTTCGGACATTATCTGCATGTAGCTCTGGTCAAACACAGAACGGCCCTTCAACGCTTTCAGGAATCCGTCTATGTCTTTCGACACTGCTGAGTTAGTAGTGGGAGCGGCTTGAATGCTCTTCAATTTTTCTGTCAGTTTCGTTATGTCATGGCTATAGTCCAAAGCTTGGAGCGCATCTATATCATCCTTGGTTGCCCCGTGAGCCGCCAGCTCATCGGCCCATCCCTGCGGCATGGTTACGAACAGCGGAGAGGCGTTATTCATAATGCCCGCATACCTGCTTATCTCGCTCATCACGTCTTTGTTGGACGCATATGAAGTTTTTATCGCTGCAAGGGCATCTTTAAGACCTGATAGATTTTGAGCATATACAGCCTTTCTAAGAGCCACCAGATCTTGTGGTTGCACTCCGTGCGCCGCAAGCTCATCGATCCCCTGCACCATGGTTACAAACAACGGAGAGGAATTATCTATAATAACCGTGTACCTCGCTCATCACGTCTTTGTTGGACGCATATGAAGTTTTTATCGCTGCAAGGGCGTCTTGAAGCTCTGACAGATTTTGATCATTGATAGCTTTTTTCATACCCGCCAAATCTTTCACCCCGTGCGCCGTAAGTTCATCGATCCAGCCCTGCGGCATGTTCTGGTTGCGGGAAACCCGGGTTATGTACTGGTACGCTCCGTCACGCATCATGAAATAATCATAACCTGACTGTTCGGGGTCGTTCTTGAAAGCAGCCGCGAAGGTCTCGCTGTGTTTTTTGCTCAGGTAAACTATCGCCGGGTAAGTTTTAAACAACTCGCCTTTGAACAACTTGGTAATAAGATCCGACGCTATTTCTATAAGCCCCCTTATCTTTACAGGCACAGCCACATCGTTCTTTTTTGCTTCATCTTCGTAACCGCTTGGATTATATACCGGCCCGAGCCTGGCAACACCCACATCCACCAGCTCGAGATTTACCGTGTCCATCACGCCGCCGCGCTCGTTCAAATATTTCATCTGATCGCTGCTGTAGAGGTCTGAGAACGATGACAGGTAGGAAAGCAGGTCCATAGGATTTATACTGGATACGCCCGAACTTATTATCTGCTGGATGAGGCCGATGTTCTGGAGCCCGAAATTGACCATCGCACCTTGCTGCCCGCCGGCCGACAAGCCCAGTTTTATCCCTGACATATCGTAACCGAACAGCTTGACCCCCGTGAGCGGGACAGAGTACACGGCGCTGTAAAGATCGCCCGTTCCGCCGTAAAAATACAACGAGAGGAGGTTTGAATCGTGTTTGACGTTGCCGGTAAGCAAGTCCATCTGATGGGTGATCTGAGCCATGCCGCCGTTAACAGCCCCTATCTGCGCGAATAGGTTCTCGACGCTTTTCTTGCCGGACTCCTCATCTTTGAAAGTGAATTGCTTGGTTATCAGGTCGTTCATATTGTCTGCTGCCCCGAGACGATTTGAGGCCGCGGGGTCGAACGGGTTCATCTGGGCGTCTGAGAACTGTTTCCATATATAAGGGGACACAGCCGGGCCCACGGACACGTCGGAATTTGTCACATCTACATGGGCGCCATCGATATTGGACATCGGCAGTCCCGTATGGTTTACGGACGCCTTTTTCAGAGAGTCGGATAGTTCCATGGAGAACGCTTTATCACCGGCGGTAGCCGCGGCCAGTGACCACAAAGCTGATATCTCAAAACTGCCCGCTTTGTTCGACAGGGAATCCTCGCTGAAAGGCAGCAAGGTTATCCAAGCCGTTTGCTTGTCTGAAACCTTGTACTCAACGCTCATCTTCTTATCT
>CAZSIW010000036.1:0-11057 GCA_964606755.1 uncultured Elusimicrobiales bacterium
AGCGCCTGGCAAACCTTGAAAGTCACCGCGCAGCCCGCTATATCAAGGAATGGGCATTGTGAGCCTTTAAGTTTCGGATCGACGATGGCCGAGGCGGCGGGCAGGCCGTCGTCGGTCGGCTCGTGATGATCGGTAACGACCACATCTATTCCCAGGCTGTTGGCGAACTGCACCTCTTTTAAAGCGGTAACACCGCAGTCCACCGTGATTATCAGTCTGGCTTTCATCTCTGCGTGGTTTTTTATCACATCGATGTTAAGGCCGTAACCTTCGTTGGACGGCACGTACCAGAGAACATCGCCGCCCAGGGATTTCAGGGTCCTTACCATTATACAGGTCGAGGTGACGCCGTCTACATCCCTGTCTCCGTAAACAAGTATCTTCTCTTTGCGGCCCAGAGCAAGGCGTATCCTTGCGACGGCCTTATTGATATCGGGAAGAAGGAAAGGGTTGTTGAGCCGTTTGATGTCGGGGTTGAGGAACAGCTCGGCTTCTTTGACGGAGTCTATCCCCCTGTTGACCAGCACGGACGCTACGGCTTTTGAGACGCCGAGTTTTTCCGACATCTCCGAGACAAGCGCGGCATCGGGTGTTTTGTATATCCATCTTTTGGGAATTGTTACCATTAAATCTCCTACAATATTAAATATCAAAGAATAAACCTCCGCCCAGCAAGCTGGGCGGTATCAAGCGGAATCCATTTCCCTCCTCTCCCTTGATGGGAGAGGATTGAGGTGAGGGTGATGTTGAAGTGAACATTCTTTATTTTAGCCCCCTCATCCTCGCCTTCTCCCACCAGGGGAGAAGGAATATTCGGTTACCCCTCAGCAAGCTGAGGGGAATTGCAAGTTAAATATTGCATTGAAAATTCATAGTAAAACATAAAACAGTTTTCTTCATTTTTGATATTTCATCACCAATGTCCTACGGTTGAGAAACCGCTCCTTTCGCCTGCCATTTACCCGCGTTTGAAGAATAAACATCTCCTTAACTATTCCTTCATACTCTGTTCATGCATTATAGGTAGTATTTACTTGTAGCACCCATTTAGTACTAATACTATTTGTAATAGGAGGCATCTGTGCTAGGCTTATCGAACTTCTTATGTGTGTTTAAACGCCCCGTTATAAAATGTTTTTCAAAGACCTTTAACCGTTCTTTATCCGGTTTTTCGCTGAAACGGACCGTATCCGTCCTTACGCTTTTCTGTTTTCTTTACAGCTCCGTTTTCTCCCAGCTCGCCCTTGCGGCATTCGAGAGCGCCGGAGAAACGAATAAGCTGAGCTCCGTCAAAAGCGATTTCCTTATTCCGTACACCTCGGGACGGATAACTGACGCCAAATATTATGACTCAGACACGATGGTCATAAATATCCAGGACCTTCATTGCCATCCCGAGGTCCAGAAAAACATATCAAACATCCTGTCATTGCTTGATGCAAAATATAAACTCACGAACATCTACGTGGAAGGCGCTATAGGCCAGGTTGATACCTCGTGGCTGACGTCCATAAAAGACAATAATTTAAAAAATGAAATAGTTGGCTCGCTTCTAAGCGAGGGAAGGCTTACAGGGCCGGAATATTTTTCCGTGATGTCAGGCAACCCTAAAGCCCTTAAAGGCATAGAAAACGGGCAACTGTTTAAGGACAATATTGTCCGGTTAAACAGGATATTAAATGAACAGCCGGCGATTCAAAACATACTTTCTGACATGAAAGGTCATGTTGACACCCTAAAAAACACCTATTACGTTGCCAGGCACCAAGATCTTGAGAAGTTGATGGAAAAGTTCAAAACCGGCGATCTAACAGCCGAGGAGTATTACCAAAAACTCGTTCATTTTTCAGATGGTCTTGGCATTGATATCGGTGATTACAGACATTTTTCAGCTTTCGTTGAACTGATGAGTCTGCAAGGCTCGTTAGATCTTAATAAGGTTAACAAAGAGATCGTAAAATATATATCCCTGCTAAAGGAAAAACTCCCTTTTACCGCTTACAGGCTCCTGAGCGAAAAGATGAACGATCCTGAGCTTAACCTTTATCTCTTAAAGTTCTCAAAACAGTACAATATACCCGTCCCCGAAAACCTGCCGCAGGCGGCCAGGTTCCTTGATTACGTGGCTTTAAGGCAGAATGTTAACCCGATAGAGTTTATCAGAGAAGAAAACATGCTGATAAACGACCTCCATGTAAGGCTGTCCAAAAGCGAGGACGAGAAAGAAATTGTTTTTCTGATCAGTTTCTTTAAGCAGTTCAGTGATTATTATTCAAATAAAATTTCAGCCGAAGAGTATGAATCTTTTACAAAAGACATAGAGCGCTTTAACCTTCTTTGGAAAAAACACATTGATACGAAATCTCTAAGCGCTTTTGCGCCGTATGAAAAACTTTTTAACGATTTTTACAGCACAAACATACAAAGAAACGATTGTTTTATTTCCACCATGTTCGGCCAGCCCGCCGGCTCCAGAGGCAATTCTTCCGTGTTTACTTCACCCTACCCTGATCAAATAGCGAAAACGACCGAAACGCTGAAAGATGCCAAGAAAATAGTAGTCGTAGTTACCGGCGGGTTTCACACCCATGGTCTTTCTAAGCTTCTTTCCGAGCGGCATATTTCTTATATGGTAATTACTCCAAATGTCACCGGCAACACGACATTTTCCGAGGCCGTTTACGTTAAGATCGCTAGGATCCAGGCAGGGATAATCGGCCAAAGCCTGGCCCTTTTAGTGCTCTCTCAAAATCCTGAAAGTTACAAATGCAAAATAATGGCTGAGCTGGCTTTGACAGCCTTATCAAGGAATATAGGCAAACCTGCCGACGCGCTAAAGCAGTTGCAAAATATTTTTACAGGCGGCGGCGAAGAAAATGAAATGATCCGTAAAAGCCTGATAGAGCAGACCGCGATACAACTGGCCCATGAAAAACAAATTGAGCTTGGGAAGGCAAGACATCTGATCTTGAACGCTGTTCCAAAATTCAGCTTTAACGAAAACACATCGATCATCACTATTTCATTCCCCGGCCAGACAACGCTTGCTAAATTGATATACGACAAAACAGCGAAAACAATAACCTTCACAGACCGCGAAACAACCGTAGAGGCTTTTAATAAAGAATATCCCCAATATTCGCACAACCGGAAGGAAGGATTATTTTTTAATATAAAACGTTACACAAACTTATCTCTAAGGTTTGCGCCCATGTACGAACTGCCGATAATATTGGGGGCGCTTGTTTCTCAACAGGCTAAGGATGAACTCTTATCTTCGCATAGATCCAACTGGTTGCAGAAAATAGCTCGTGGTTTTGGTTTTTTTTCTATTCAGGCGGTCAACAACATAGTTACAAGAATAACAAACTCGGACGCCGCGCTAAACAGAGCCCTTGTATTAACGCATGCGCTATATAACATTCTGTTCAGCTGGGCGCCACTTACCTCGCTGTCTTTTACTGTTGCAGTAGATATTAATGACCTTACTACGACCAAGCAGGACCTGAGGACACTGCTAGGTTCCCTTCCAAGCATGAAATCCCATAAACGCTTGATAAATGAATACATTACCAGTATCCGCAATGAACGCCTGGTCGCTGAGTTTGACAGTATCGATGACCTGGGCAAAAGGACTAACCTGCCCGCCCCCGTACTGGAAGACCTTAGAAAAATACTCAGGCTCCCCGAATCGGGACAGAAGATCGGTACCGGGGAAGCTCAGGAACCCGGCAAGATAGAAGCACCTTCAGAGGAATCGAGAAAAAGCGCGGCTGAGCTCGAAGCGGAACAAGCCAAGATAGAGTTCCTTAAATCCCTAGGTGTTGAGCCGTCATCTGACCTGTTAGGCATGAGCCTTGAGGGCGAACTTGTCCCTACCGTCATCAAATTAAGACAGTACGGGCTGAAGATAACAAAAAAAAGAATTCTCTCGCTGGCCGCTGATATAAAAACTGAGTATACGAACGAGGTGCTTGAAACCATTAAGGAGCTTTCTTCCGGCAGCGAAGGGAACAAAGCCATAGAAAGGCTTAAGATCCACTACATGATGCAGCCGGATCTTTTCAACAAAGTCACAGAAAACGGTAAACTCCTTGGCGAGCACGTTTCCGCAATAATACCCAAACGGGGAAACGTGAGCATTACCTATTACGGCGGCGACGAGATAGGCTGCGGCGGTATATGGATCAACGCCAAGAACGGAGAAAAGACCTCTTCCCTTATGCTTGACCCGGGCATTAATATGGGCAGGGAAGGCCAGCTTTTCGATGTCAAGTACATGAGAGATAAATCAGCCTGGGGTATAAAGGACCGCCTTCTTCTGGGCCTGATGCCGAGGATCAAGGGTTTGTGGAGGGACGACCTCACTGAAAAAGACATGAAGATAGCGAAAAAAGAACCGCCTGCCGCGGGCATTTTGATATGCCACGCCCACGTTGACCACGCGGGAAACCTTGCTTTCGTCAGGCCCGATATGCCGGTTTATGTCGGCCCCGAGCTGTGGGCCACATTGAGGACGCTGGACAATTCCGGCGCTGACATAAAAAAAGAGTTCTTTGAATACCAGAACAGGGAAACCGGACTGATGCAGCGCCGAGATATAAGGGTGTATGAATACGACAAGCCCTTTAAAGTGGGTGATTTTGAAGTCATAGCCGTGAGGGTGGACCATTCCGAATCCGGCGCGGCCGCATTTTTCGTTAACACGCCTGAAGGGTGGGTGGTCTGGACGGGCGACCTGAGGATGAACCGCGGAAGGGATAAAGACGGAAATTTATATTCTTATCAGCATCTTACCGAAAAATTTATCGCCAAAGCGAAAAAGTTTGGGATAAAAGCCCTTCTGATCGAAGGCACGGCGTTCAACTCCAGCCACGTGCGAAACACCGAAGACGACGTTGCCAACAAAGCCGACGAGATCACAAAAAAGGCCAAGACAAATCTCGTCATTGCCAATTTCGCCTATACGAACCTTGAAAGAATGGCGGGTTTTCTGGCTGCCGCCAAGAACAACGGCAGGAAACTTGTCATCTCCGCGAAAGAAGCCTATCTGCTTGAGATGCGCAAAGAAAGCCATCAAAGAATGTTTATAAAACAGTCGGGCTTCGACAGTTTATACGACGTTATCGCCAGGGGCGATGTTGTGGCAAGGATGATAGATTATTCCGGCGGAAGACAGGCCCTGAGAGACGACATTTTCGCGGGGATCATCCTGCAGATGCAGACTTTCCAGAGCTATCTGTTAAAGGACCTTCTCCAGGAGTTCGAAAAACAGGCAACCCCTGAAACAGCGGCTCTGCTTTCAAAAGTTCTCGGATATCCCAACGGCAAGATAAACATCAACGGAAATAGTATTCCTGAAAACAGGCTGGAATATTTGTTATCGCGCGACAAAACGGACAAAGACGCTCTTGAGGCGCGCAGGCAGTTCGTTGACTGGCTGGAAAAGATCACGACCAAGGGCGAGATGAAGCAACTCCTGCAGGGCTTCACGGACACATATATATCCGGCGGCGAAAGAAAGAATCTGGACGCCGATTCACTGCGAAAATACAGCGCAGACACGGCGCAGCTGATGGATGACGCGTGCAAAGCCATAGCAGAGACCGACGTAGACAATCTGAATGAAAAAATGAAGACCTTTGATGTCAGCAATTACGGCGTGCCGGACCTCTATAAGGAAGACGGCCTGCTTGTTTATCAGACCCGCAAAAAATCGGGCACATACCTGAACTCGGACTACAGGAGGTTCGAAAGGCTGCTTTTTAACGACAAAGAAATCAAAAAACGCTCCATCAGAAAAGAGCTGGACAAAGACAACAAGATAGTCCTTGCTGTCCAGGACGAAAACGAGGTCTCAAGGACCGTCCCGAGGTCAAAACTGATAATCTGTCTTAACACCTTTGAAATATCCGAGATGAGAGGCATATCTGAGCGCACTGAAGACACTTATCTGATCAATTCCCAGTGCACCCCGTTCAACCTGGAAATGAAAATGTCCGAAGAGGCTATGGAAGAGTGGCTCAAACGCGAGAATATCCCGGGAGAAAGACTCAAAAGGTTCGATATCCACGCCTCAGGCCATCTTATGGACGACCAGCTGCTCGAAGCCATACATCAGATAAACCCGAACAATCTTTTCATCGTCCATTCCCAGGGCAGGAAAGAAATGGCCGCCGCCATGATCGACAGCGATTCCGCCCCTAAAGCGCAGATATCTATCCCGCTCTACGGGAAAGAATACCAGCTGCTTGAGCACGATACGGCATATCAGGCCCTGCCTCAGCACGTATTAAATTCCCTATCCGAAGACTGCAGAAAAGACCTTAAATTGTTTACCAAGGAAGAGCTTACCGATATTCTTTATGACCTGGGCAAAATAAAATCAAAAGACGACATAGAAGAAGATATTCTGGCCTGTCTGAAAGCCGCAAAAAAAAGGGCCCGGGTGTTCACCCCTGAAGGAAGAAGGGATTCCACCGATCCCGCGGATGTCAAGGATAAGCTTGGTGAATTAAAACGGTATTATCTGGCGCAGCTGGTCCGCCTCAGGGTTCAGGAAGCCATGGGAACGATATCTAAAGAGGATGCCGCTAAAGCAAAAGCCGACCTCACGAAAAAAGTGACCAAGTTCCTCCTTAAATCGATTTCCTGGCAGGACTTCCTTATTGAATTGACCGATAAAATAAAGCAACACTCAACGGGTTCCGCCGTGTCTCCCAGGAAAGAAGCCAGAAAAATATTGAAGGCCATCGAAGAGAAGAATTCAAGCGTGATCCTGTTCCGCTCCGCCGCCGACCCAGTTCCTCCCCTTTTGTTCATGATGGCGTTTAAAAAAGGCACTGAAAAGGAGTTCGCGCAGCTGGGAGCTGAAATAATTTTCAGGAACGTGTGTAATTTTTTTGAGGACCTGGACGGTGAGCCGCTCCCCCAGTTGTTTGGCGGAAGCCTGGAGAAAGCGGTAAAGATAATGTCAAAAAAAGAGGAGCTGTTCGCGCAGGAAGATGTCGAATACGTAAAAAACGCGCTGGACGGCATGGTGGTGTACATCGGGGACAGGGATATCTCAAAGCGTTTTATAGAAAAAGCCGCCGCAGCGCTTTCAGAGCTGAGCATTATTGCCAAACCTCTGGGCGACAACGCGGGCGAGATCGTCCTCGGGTTGCCGGCAGGCAGACCGGCGGCGCCGAAGATGTCGCTGGCGGAGCCGCCCCTTGTGATAGTCGGCCCCGGGCCGACCCAGGAAATCAAAGACATCAAGAGCGTATTGATCGAAGTCGAGACGCTGCTCAGGCTCGGCTCCAAAATACTTTTTCGGGTAGATAAATACAATGAAGAGAACGTGCTGAACCTCAAGGTGGAACTGGTGAACTACCTGAGAGAGATCTATCCTCTCAAGATACCCGAGTACATGCTGGGCAATATGATATTTGAAAATGAAGGCAAATACTATGACCTTAATTACACTTATACCGATGGGCCCGCACACGACAATACCGTCCTGCTCAACGGAAAAGAAATTCAGTTCGACGAACAGCTCAGGTCTTTAATAAAGAGGATCGAAAGCCAGGAGATAGACAAAACCCATAAAAATCAGGGCTTTTTCAAAACGAACACACAACTGCTCAAAAATTCCGGGGTGGCCGACAAGTACTCCACTTTAACGAAAGAACGTCAACTTTCATTAAAATTCGAGCTTATAAAAGAATATAATCTTGATCCGAACCTGGTAACGAATTACGGCCTTAGAGCCCTCCAGGCCGGGATAGCGAAGGTCAAAGGTTACGGGAAACCGGTAACCACGGAAAATTTCAATAAGCCTGGCGAAACACTCAGCGAAGAATTTTGCGGTGAAGTGCTTGACCTGTTAAGCAGCGGCTCCGAGAAAGACTGGATTCGTCTGAAAGAATTGTTCAAACTGCAGCCTTCCCTGTTTATGTCAATCACGGGCGGAGGCAAGCTGGTCGCGCACAGAAAGGACTTCCTGCCGGAAAAAATGGGCGGAATAACCTTCTACAACAGGACCGACAGGATATCGGGCAACATCATTGAGCTCAGGGACGGCGAAAGCAAGATGTTCCTCGATATGGGCTCCGCGACAAGGAACAATGACGAATTTTTCACCGGCTGGGGCGGGTTTAAGGTTGTGGACAAGGTGGAAGGCAGCGCGGCAGTAGGACTGTTGCCCTGGCTTCCCGATATGCTCAGGAAAGACATGTTTAACGGCGAGAGCAAAGGCATAATACCTATCGAGTCGGCGAAAGTGAAAGCTGTCCTCCTGACTCACGCGCATTTAGACCATATCGAGAGCCTGTACGCCATTGACCCTGATGTGCTTATTATCTGCTCGGAGGAGACCAGGGCGGCTCTGGAATCATATGAATGGATCCAATCGGACGTGAAAAGCGAATATACGCAGGTCGGGGATAGAACGGATATGACACTTAAAAGATACCCGAGACTGCCCAGGAATATCATCACCTACCGCGCGAACGAACCCTTTGAATTGGAAGGCACGCCGTTCAAAATAACTCCCATAAGGGTCGGACATTCGATCCCTACGGATGCTTTTGTGATACAGACCTCCATGGGTAAGATAGTTTACACAGGCGATCTGACTATTCAGAGCCACGACGCCGCGGGCACGAAAAGATTCCTGGACATCATCGCCCACGACACCGACATCCGTATGCTGGTCACGGAGGGCATCAACGTGCGCGCGGAACAGCGCGGCAACATAAAAACCGAACAGATTTATATGGAAAAGGTGGATCAAATAATAAAAGATTCTCAGCATAAACCGGTGTTTACCAGTTTCAGCTGGTCTTACCTGAACAGGCTGAAAAGTTACTACCTGCTGGCGAAAGCAAATAACAGGAAACTTGTTATCCCGCTTAAAGTGCTTTATTTCGCGATGAAGCTGCGGGAGCTGGGCTACGACCTGCCGGACCTGTTCTCAGACCCCGACGTGCTGGTCCATGTCCCGCAGAGAAAATTTTCCAATAAAACCGCCAGGTTCGTTTTTGACCTGTTCGGAAAAATGACCGACATGATGGGCTCAAAAGTCAAAAGGACGGATAAACCGGCCCCGAAGATCTACGGCCGTCTTCCCGAAGAAAGAATGGTCTCTTCAGAATGGATGAGCGAGCCCGCCAATGCGGAACAAGTCATTATGGTGCTGTCGCTTTCCCAGTTGAACGAGTTTAACATAATGAAGCCGGCCGCCGACTCGCCTTTCATATATTCGGCCGGCGTTCCCTTCAGCGACGGGTTGAAACAGCTGAACGCAAAGATAAAACTATGGACGGATATGTCTCTGTTGAACTGGCACGACCTCTATGTTTCCCCCCACATCGACGAATACGATCTTATACAGGGATTAAAACCGGTGGAATCGAAATATGTCCTGCCCATACACACCGAACGCTCCTGGAGGTTCAAACAGCTTCTGCCTTTTAAACAGATCCTTCAGCCGAAGCCCTTTAAAGAGTATTCTCTTTCAAAGAACGAGGAAAAGGAGAGGCTGACGGACATAAGGATATCGGGCCTGGAAGACCAGTACCAGGAGTTCGTGCACACCATGACGGACGCGGATTTCGTTACGATGCTGCGCGACCTGCCCGCGCTAAAGACAGCCGACGCCTTCAGTTCCGACATAGCTGGATTATTGAACGATCTGGCGACAAGAGAAAAGAGGATCCTGCCCCAGAATTTCATACGCGCGATGTTCAATTATTACATGGGGCAGATGCTTCGGCTGAAGCTCAAGGAAAAACACTTCCTTGCCGATAACCAGGACCTGGCCCTGGAATGCCAGGCGCTTCTAACAACCACGCTGAATGCTGTCCTTGACTATTATAAAAAATCCAAGAAAGCGTTTGATCTGGATAATTTCGCCGCAATGATCCTGGGCGATTTTTCTTCAGCCGGGAAGTTCCTGAAGGATGCTGATATATTCTTCGTCACCGGCATTGGCGGGAACATGAACGTGACCATACTGAGCAGGCTTGTTTCGGAAGCGATGTATTCGATAACCGGCGGCACTATAGGCCTGGACAGCGAAGAACAGGTATGGGACAACAAACTCCAGTTCGTGCACGACAGGACGAACAGCCCGCTCTCCGTCAAAGGGCTCCTGGCAAAACAAAGCAATAATTTCCCCCATTATGCCTCTTCCGGAAATGCCGAGCTAGTCGGCGGTTTTGTAGATACTTTGAAAGCGCAAGACCTGATCACGCCGGCAAATGGCATTCCTGCTGAAACACCTTCCGCCGGGCTTACAAAAATATTCGAGCATATCAAAGATAAATTATCCAAAAGTTCAAAAAACCTTTTAAGCAGCCTGAAAGACTCGAATTCAGCGGTAAGGCTGTTAAACTCGCTGTCTGCAGTAAAGACAAATGAAGATATGCAGTCCGAGCTTTCAAAATATATCCAGACCGGCACAGAAAACAGCGCAAAAATCCCGAATTCAGCTGAAGACTACTATCAAGCACAGTTGCTCCGCCTCGAAATCGCGCACTTGTACCATATCCAGAACGATGCTGATATAATGTCTCAGCTAGACACGCTGAACGAGGTTTGTTTCGGCCCGGGAGCAGAATATCCAAAAGAAAGCGCCGAGCTGAGGAAAAACTTGAAACCCGTTAACCTGGACTCCTCTGCCCAGCCTATCGAAGAATTGGTTGAAAAAACATGGGAAAACAAGGATAGCGAGCTGAACTCTGCGAAAGACAAAATAAATAAGATCATCAAGAAAGCGGTTAAGGACTATTCTCTGATCGTGATAACACAGCATCATTTTGTATTTCCTATAGACACGGATTCCTTTGTGTATTCCGCAGTTACCTATAAGCGCCTGCTGGAAGAAGCAAAGAAACAGGACAGGAAAGTGAAGCTGATCTCGGACCCTCAAAAGGCAAAGAATGACGGCGCGCTTTACATATGCATAATGCCCATATCTCTTAACAACCTCGGATTTACGGATGAGGACAAAAAGAAACTGGATATACCTGAGATCGAGGGCAAAAGGGCTCTCTTTGTAGGCGATGTGAACC
>CAZSIW010000037.1:0-10852 GCA_964606755.1 uncultured Elusimicrobiales bacterium
GCGGTGAAGCTCAAGGGGATGGGTGGCATGCGATATGGTATGATCTTAAGAAGCCTATAACCGTAAAGAAAGGGGATACATTTGCAGTCAAGAGCAACTGCAAAGAGTTTTATATAGCGACAGCAGACGATGTAAACAATCAAAACCCCGGTCTTAGCTTACCTATAGTAAATGGAATAGCAACATATACCGGAGATGCCCCTGTTACTGCCGTCCGGGTAAGTTGTGAGTTCCGTGGCGAACCCAACGCATCCATAAGTTCTATAACTGTAAATAAGCCAGCGGTTAACACCCCGCAGGCAGTGGCCAAAGGGGTAGATTTAACCCAGCATGGGATGCGCGGTGAAGCTCAAGGGGATGGGTGGCATGCGATATGGTATGACCTTAATAAGCCTATAACCGTAAAGAAAGGGGATACATTTGCAGTTAAAAGCAATTGCAAAGAGTTTTATATTGCGACCGCAGACAATGTAAGTGCTGGATCCCCTGGACATAGGTTATCTATAGTAAATGGAATAGCGACGTATAACGGAGATGTCCCTGTTACTGCGGTTAGAGTAAGCTGTGAGTTCAGGGGTGAATCAAATGCTTCCATAAGTTCCATAGTTTACAAGAGCGGGAATGTCGGCAACATCAGCGCTGGGCTATCGGAGACGGAGGAAGCCCAAATGCGCACAGATATTGCGCGGAGCAGTGATGAACTGCGTAATCAGAATGCAGACGTGATAAATATCGCCAAAGAGCGGTCTGTAAAAATACTTGAACGCGAGCAGGACCTGCGTAGTGCGCTTAAAGCAAAAGGCGTAGCGGATAATGAAATAGAAACAACGATAAATGCTCTTCGTAATTCTGAAACATCGTTCCAGTGGTTTACATCAAAGGTATTTGGCAAGGAAAAATACTTTCTTGGCTCAGAAAGCGCGCTGGCGGTTGATGTTATCAACTTCCTGCTGGAACAGGAGAAAGCAACAGGGATAAGGAACCTGGTTAATGAATACATACTCCATGAAGCTCTTGAACGCACAAAACTTGCCCACAACGAAATAATCGGACTCACTCAAACCTTCTTCAACAGGCCGTCCGCACAAACCAACGGCGACACCCTCCTAGGCCAGTCTCTCCGCAGGTTCATTTCAACATCCAAGAGCTCGGAAGCCGCGAAGAAGATTATTGAAACGCCGGTGATGAAAGAGGTCTTAAGCGCACGCAAAGGGTATTTTACGTTGGATGATTACCAAAAAGTATATGAGGCGGTCTACGGGTGGTTTGGTTTCGATAAACCTTCAGATAAAACAAAATCCGAATCTACGTTCAGGAGCGACCTTAACGGGCTTGTGGAGCAGGGGTATCTCACCGTTGATAAATCGCATAAGGAAGACAGGTATTCAGTTGCTGGGGGGACAGTCAAATCCAGCGCTGGCGCTCAATCTGTAGGTTCTGCAATGCCGGGCGCGATCGATTACCTTAGAAATTCTGAGCCGGGCAATAATCCAGCGGATGCAAGAACTGTTATAGAGAAATCTGGTTACATACAGAACTTATTGAATGTGCAGGGGCATTTTACGCTTGCGGATTATGGCGAGGGCTATAATGAGGTCGCGGGAACGCATAAATTCACACCGCTTACATCTTTCTGGCAGGAGTCAGCAAAGAACACGCTTGAACAACTTGTGAGCCAGGGTTATCTGGCTGTAGACGCGACAGGCAGTATCTACTCGATAAAGCCCGCTCAGGCGCTGTGGAACAGCATCGAAACGGGATTGGTAAATGGCATTAAGAACACTGATATAAGGAAGTATGTCTCCGGCTGGAGCCTGAGGAATATAATAACCAGGTACGAGTCTTTATCCCAAGAGAACAAACTGGAGAAATATACCGTATCAGGAGCGAACGTTCCGCTTGTAAAGAGTTCCATGGGTTTTGTGGATTTTACGGGCGCAAACGGCTCGATAATCTTGCGCGGCCAGACAGGGGAACAGTTGTGCAATGTGGACGTCACGCTGAAGAACGGCGAAACAGAGGAGACAGTAAAGGTATCAGTTTCATACGCAACGCTTGCAACCGGAATTAATACGGCTCCGACCGCTGTGTTTAACATTGATTTCGAAGGGGCGCAGCGCGTTTCACAGGATAAAGAGGTTGCGGTCGAGTACGGGGTCAGGAAGGCGCTGAAACAGCTCTACTCGGCACCTGATGAGTTCTACGCTTCAAGCCAGAACAAGACATATATAGAGGCGGGCGCTATCGAGAGGGTAAGGAATGAAATGAAAGCCGGGTCAAACTCCGCATTGATGATTGATACCGATAAAATAGAGAATTTTGATGATATATTCAGCCAGATAGACCTCATGGGCGATATGGGTTACGACACTTTAGATGTCGTTTCGGCCATGAAAATGCCGGCTGAAAAGTTGAGCAAAGTCGTGGAATACGCGCGTTCAAAGAACATTAGGCCGGTTTTCGAGTATAAACCGCAGGCCGGCGTGAGCCTCAGGTCAGCCCAGGATGAAATAGAGCGCAAGGTCAGGTCGTTCGGGTTTAGCGGCGTGGTTGTTGACCTGAGCGGGTATACATCCATAGAGTCAGGTTTCGTAAAAGGCCTTAAGAATGCGGTCTCAAGGTCAGCCGGAACGGATTATGACAGCTTCGTTGCGGTGGTTCTGCCGAAGAACATGTCCGATAACGCTGTCACCAAAGAATGCGTTGAAAATAGAGTAAAATTAATGTATACGCATGTGGTTTGCAAAGACCAGGCCATTAAGGGTTTGGGCGAGAATTCATGTGTTAAAGTCGTAGAGACTGATGACCAAGATGCTTTAACGGTCGAGTTTAGGGATGTTGACACAGCAAAAGCCGGAGAAGAAATAGAGGCCATATACAAACAGTCGCAGGCTGAGTTCGTGTTCATAGAACTGCCGTTGCTGTACAAAGGCATAAAGGGCGGTTATGTCTCATTTGTCTCAAAGAGCGAGGAGCTGGTTTCCAAGATAGCAGGCCTGATAAATGAGAGAACCGCATTCGCCAAGCTTACGCCCGAACAGCAGTACAGAAGAGGCTACAAAACCGGCGTTAAGTTTGCCGGGGAGTATATGGATAAGGTGATATGGCTGAAGGATCAGATGGCAAAAAGCCTTGTTAAGAACGAGAAGGGAGATATGGACCCTGCCAGGATAACGAAGCTGGTGGCGGATTTTGCCAACATAGCCGGGTTTGATGTGATAGGTGAGATTAATAATGCTAAGGCTCAGCAGGCGTTCGTTAGATCGGTGCTTGAGAGTGTGTGCATAGGGGATTACATAAATAAAGGTAACCTTGAGTACCAGAACAAGGAGTATACGAGGCTGGTAGGATACTTTATGGCTGAGGATGCTATAAACGGCACGGATAAATACACGAGCCGGATATTCAGCCAGAAAAAAGTGGTGTATAACCTTATAGTAAACGATAAGGTAAGGCTTGATATAGCCAACGGGCTTAACCCGATGGTGGACTCGATGCTTAACGGGACGCTTAAGATAGACAGCACGGCGTCCTATGAGGATACGATGAAATTCCTTGACCTGGCCGACAGGTTGATACCTGAGTTCGACACGAAGAAGATGGGTAACATAGTGATACCGAACCTGACAGAAGCGATACAGGGAGCGGCGTAAAAACATAATGCCAGAAATTTGCTAGCTTTGCTAGCGAAATTATAGAACCAACGACGAAATTTACTCGCTGCGCTCGCGAAATTAACGACTTAAACCGACATGTCATGTTTTTAATTTCGTGAGCAAAGCGAATAAATCTCATCCTTGCCGTTAATCTCGTGAGCGAAGCGAGCAAATTTCGCCCTTGTATTTCCTTCCAAACTTGACTCCAACACGATTTTTTAATACCATATAAAAATCGTATGAAAGATAAGACAACCCGCACAATAACCGCAGAAAAAAGATCGGATTTCTTCAAGGCGATAGTATCCGGCTTGATACTCCCGTATAACAAACAGATAACCAAACTCCTCTCGCAAAGAAATAAAATAAAAAGCGCTGAAAAAATAAAGGAGATAGATTCTGATATAAGGATCATAATAGATCACATAAACGCGCTTAAGATAAATTCTAAAAAAGTTAAATCCGACAACCTTGCGCTTGGCAGGGTCCTTTATCTTGAGAATTTCGTCAAATCGGCCGCGTATTCAAAGTATAAAAAGCTTGCCGAAGATATGGTTTTAGAGGGCAACTACGTGCCTCAGTTCCTTTTTGCCGGCGGCGCTACGAGGTTCGGGTTCGGCGCCATGTGGACGGTGGACCTGGCGGCGCTGAGCAGCCTGATACTTGGCAGGTACGGTTTAGCGCGCAAATACATGCCTGAATCCGCGGTGGCGGAATTCAAGGATAAAAGGCTCGGCACACTTAAGGGCGAACAACTCGAGACAGCCCAGGATAAACTCTTAAAAATGAGCAGGGCCGGTAGGCCGGTCCACATCGGAATGGGCCCCAGGCAGATACTGCAGTACAGGATACGTCTTGAAAGGTTGGCCGTAGAAAGAGGAGTCAACCCCGAAAAAGTCCTGAGCAGAGCGAAGCTGGTTGTGAACCTGAACGAGAACATAAAGGAACAGGCCGTTGAAGAGTTTTTCAGGAACGATTTTTACGGGTTTTGCCCCGAGAACGTTTATTTCGTAGTTCAGCCTACCTTTCACGGGTTCAGGTTTTCGGAGGGCGCGCTCGTAGAGGACCGGAAAAAAGAGCCGCTTCCATTCGGCCACGGGCTCGCGACCCTCGATATATTTCTGGACTGCAGGGCTTTCACGGTAAACCGCGGCGGCAGGCTTTGCTTCCTGAACGGGTCGGTCATCGACCGACTAATAGGATCGGGATGCGTCATGATGGGTTCACACAGGATAAATGACATGACGAAATGGAGCGACGATATCGTCTCTATAGACAAGCTGGCGTTCGGCCTTTTTCAGTTCAATGAGAATAAAAAAGAAGTCGCGGTAGAGCTCGTGGAGAACCCGCACAACCAGAAAGGCGGCCACTGGCTGAGAGCCGGAAATAAAGAGTTCCTGGCCGAAAGCCTGAGCCTATCTACACCGGAGCTGAAAACCTATATAGACAGCCTTGAGAACGAGCCCTACAACGCGTTCAGGAACATGTACAACATCGTTCCGCTCAAGCGCAGGATAAAAAGCGAACAGGACATCAAGCTTAACGTGAGGTACAAGGAAGGGATGTTCTATCTGGAATCGGTCACTGGGGACATCACCCTTAAAACCGCGTCCGTCGCTTTCCAGAAAAAGGGCGAGGTGATACACGATATAAAAAGTATTTCAAACTATATTGATGAAGGGATAGATTTCGCTTTCAGGCAGGATAGGGATAAAAGATTCGTTGAATTGGCCAGGAAGCTGCGACGTTGATTGAAATATATTCGCTGCGCTCATGAAATTGAACGGCAACGGCGAAATATGCTCGCTTTGCTCGCGAAATTAACTGCATAAAATCTATGGAAAATAATAAATATATTGAAATTAACAACTTAGATGTTTATAAACTGGCAAGGTGCTTGTCTCAAATTGGCTGGAATATTTACGAAAGTCTAAGCTGGCAGGAAAAAAAGAATATGGGAGACCAGTTCATTTCTGCAACGGATTCAGTCGGAGCAAATATAGCAGAAGGTTATGGCAGGTTTCATTATCTTGATAAGATCAAATTTTATTACAATAGTCGCGGTTCCTTGTCGGAATGTTCCGATCACTGGCTTGAATTGTTGAATGAAAGGGGTAAAATTCAGAAACCTGAATTTGAAGCATATAAGAAAATTGCGGTTGAGCTATCTGTTAAACTCAACAAGTTTATCAATTCCACATACAAGGCAAAAAGAACGTAAGTTTTCAGTAGTTAATTTCGCGAACGCAGTGAGCCAATTTCGTCTTTGCCGTTCAATTTCGTGAGCTTCGCTTCGCGAGCAAATTTCTGTTGTTATATTTCGTGAGCGAAGCGAGCTAATTTCGTTTTAAGTAGTTGTCAATTGATCTTGCCGCTCTCTTGCCCATGCCCATCGCCTGGATCACGGTCTCGCCGCCAACGATGTCACCGCCGGCAAAAACACCTTTGATGGAGGTCATGAAATTGTCGTCTATTACGATCTCACCTTTGCTGTCTGTTTTTAGCGCGCTCGTAAGAGAAGGTAAAAGAGGGTTGGGCGACAAACCGATCGCGACCACAACCAGGTCGACCGCAATTTTGAAGTTTGAACCGGGGATAACTTTCGCGCTTCTTCTGCCGGATTCGTCGCTTTCCGCCAGTTCCATCTTTACGCACTCCATCTCTTTGACGTAGCCTTTCTCGTCGCCTGTATATTTTACGGGAGTGGTCAGGAACATGAACTTCACTCCTTCTTCCGCGGCGTGGTGGAACTCCTCGATCCTCGCGGGCATTTCTTTCTCTGTGCGCCTGTAAATAAGAGTCACCTCTTCCGCCCCCAGCCGCAAAGCCGTGCGTGCCGAGTCCATGGCGGTGTTGCCGCCTCCGATGACCGCCACCTTTTTACCGATATTTATCGGTGTGTCGTGCTCCGGGAATTTGTAGGCTTCCATCATGTTGACCCGCACCAGGAACTCGTTGGTGGAATAGATGTTGTTGAGGTTTTCACCCGGTATGTCCATGAACTTGGGAAGGCCGGCTCCGACACCTATGAAAACAGCCTTAAAACCTTCGCTGAAAAGGTCGTCCAGGGACTTTGTTCTTCCTATAAGAACGTTCTTTTCTATCTTCACGCCGAGCCGCTCAAGGCTGTGTATCTCGTAATCGAGTATCGTTTTGGAGAGGCGGAACTCGGGTATCCCGTAGCGCAAAACACCTCCCGCGGCATGCAGGGATTCGAATATAGTGACGTCATAACCAATCTTAGAGAGGTCTCCGGCGCAGGTAAGCCCGGCAGGACCTGAACCGACAACAGCGATCTTAATTCCGTTGCTTGGATGTGTTACATCCCTGCCTTTCGGAAAAAGAGACTGTTCCCAATCTGCGGTGTATCTTTCGAGGTTGCCTATGGCTACAGAACTTCCTTTCTTTGCCAGTATGCAGTTCTTCTCGCACTGGTCTTCCTGCGGGCACACCCTGCCGCAGACCGCCGGGAGGTTGTTCTTGTCTTTGAGAACTTTTATGGACTCCGGCATGTTATTCTTCGCTATCTCTTTTATGAACCCGGGGATATTGATCTCCACGGGACAGCCCTTTACGCAGGTCGGGTTTTTGCACTGAAGGCATCTCTTCGCCTCGGCTTCCGCCTGTTCTTTTGTATAGCCGAGGTTAACTTCTTTAAAATTCTTTCTGCGTTCCTCGGGTTTTTGTTCGGGTATTTTGTTTCGTTGGGACATTGTTTCTCCGAAATGATATTGAAATAAGCTCGCTTTGCTCACGAAATGGAACACCAACGGCGAAATTTGCTTGCTTCGCAAGCGAAATTGAAGTCCTTAATTTCGCGAACGCAGTGAGCTAATTTCGTACCGTTTTGCGGGACTTATTTCGTTCGCGAAGCGAACCAATTTCATTGTATTTTAAACATGCATTCTTTATGAAATTTATCCACCGATATCTTTTCTTTATCCTTGAACGTCGCGAGCCTGGACATCAGCTCGTTCCAATCCACCAGATGCCCGTCGAACTCCGGGCCTTCGACGCACGCGAACCTGGTTTTTCCTTCAACGGTCACCCTGCACGAGCCGCACATGCCGGTGCCGTCCACCATTATCGGATTGAGAGAGACCAGGGTTTTTATGCCGTGCTTTTTCGTAAGTTCGGAAACGACCCTCATCATGGGTACGGGGCCTATGGCGTAAACAAGGTCAACCTTCGTTCCTTTTTTTATGATATCTTCCAGCGCGTTTGAAACAAAACCTTTCGTTCCGTACGTGCCGTCGTCCGTAGTCACAAAAAGCTCGTCCGTCGCGCTTTTCATTTCGTTCTCGAGGATGACCAGGTCTTTGGTCCTTGCGCCTATTATGCCTATTACTTTGTTTCCGGCATCTCTAAATGCTCTTGCGACAGGCAACACCTCGGCTACGCCGACACCGCCGCCGACAGTGACGACGGTGCCCAGTTTCTCTATATGAGTAGGATGCCCGAGCGGCCCGAGTATGTCGGGAATGCTCTCTCCTGCTTCAAGTTTTCCGAGCAGCTGGGTGGTCTTGCCCATTTCCTGGAAGATGATGGCTATTGCTCCAGTTTTTGCGTCGGCGGCCGCTATGGTAAGAGGTATTCTCTCGCCAGTCTCCCGGACACGGAGCATAATGAACTGCCCGGGCAGAGCGCGTTTGGCTATCTCTGGAGCCTCAACCTCAAGTTTTTTGATGTTTGGGGGAATGATGGTTTTTGAAATTATTTTGAACATATTTAGTTAGCCAGTTAACCAGTTAGGCCAGTTGGCCAGTAAAGTCATTAACTGGCACACTGGCGAACTGGAGTACTGGTGCACTTTCGTTATATTTTCGGCAAATGTTTCAACGCTTCCTTAATTTTTTCCTCTGGGTGTTCGTAGTCGTGCAATTTGCCTGTGAGATATTTTTCATACGACATCATATCAAAATGCCCGTGCCCGGAGAAATTGAAAAGTATGGTTTTTTTCTCACCTTTCTTTTTGGCGTCCAGCGCCTCGTCTATCGCGCAGCGGATGGCGTGCGATGTTTCTGGCGCCGGTATTATGCCCTCGGTCCTCGCGAAAATCATGGCGGCTTCAAAACAGGGTTTCTGAAGGTAAGCCACAGCCTCGATAACATTTTCATTTTTCAGCATCGAAACGATGGGAGAGGCGCCGTGGTACCTGAGGCCTCCGGCGTGTATGCCTTCGGGCACGAACGTGTGCCCCAGCGTGCACATCTTTGCGATCGGACCAAGGCCGACCGTATCGCCATAATCAAAGACGTAATGGCCTTTTGTAAGCGACGGGCATGCTGCGGGTTCAACGGCCACAACCCTCAGGTTCTTGTTTTTACCGTGCAGTTTATCCATAAGGAAGGGAAATGAAATGCCGGCAAAATTAGATCCGCCTCCGACGCATCCGATAACGACGTCCGGGTAGTCACCGACCATCTCAAGCTGTTTCATCGCCTCAAGCCCGATAACGGTCTGGTGCATACAGACATGGTTCAGCACACTTCCCAGAGCGTATTTGGTGTCCTTGTGCGTGACTGTGTCTTCCAGCGCTTCAGAGATGGCGATGCCGAGAGAGCCAGGCGAGTTCGGGTCTTCTGCAAGTATCTTCTTGCCTGCTTCTGTTCTCAGGGTCGGGCTGGCATGAACCTGCGCGCCCCATATATGCATCATCAGCTTTCTGTAGGGTTTTTGTTCGAACGAGCATTTGACCATGTACACGTTTAGTTCAATGCCGAAAATGTTGCACGCGAAAGCAAGCGCCGAGCCCCACTGTCCCGCGCCGGTCTCGGTTGCTATTCTTTTTACGCCTTCTTTTTTGTTGTAGTAAGCCTGGGCTATCGCCGTGTTCGGTTTGTGGCTGCCTGCCGGGCTAACGGACTCGTTTTTAAAATATATTTTTGCCGGCGTGTCGAGAAATTTCTCAAGTCTTCTGGCTCTCACCAGCGGTACGGGCCTCCAGAGTTTATATATGTCGACAAGTTCCTCAGGGATGTCTATCCAGCGCTCGGTGCTCACTTCCTGCTTTATGAGCTCCATCGGGAAAAGAGGCGCCAGGTCCTGCGGCCCGGCGGGTTTCATCGTCATGGGGCTATAGACCGGAGGCAGAGGTTTCGGCAGGTCCGCCTGAATGTTATACCACTGCCTGGGCATGTCTTTTTCGGACAAAATGATTTTCGTTTCATCTTTCATTATAGCCTCCCAATTGATTGAAATTTGTTCGCTTCGCGAACGAAACTAGAAATTAGCTCACTGCGTTCGCGAAATTAACGGCGTGAAACCGGAATTATCGAGTCTTTAATCTCGTGAGCGAAGCGAACTGATTTCGCCCTTGTTGTTCAATTTCGTCCGCCTTTGGCGGATGAATTTCGATTTTTTCTACTCTTGTTCCAGCTCGCCGTTCCAGTACAGGGTGTCTATGAACCTCTGCCATGAAGCTCTTACTTTTAACGGTGTCCGGAAAAACAAAGGAAGGTTCCCGTGCCATTTAGGTTTGGCGGGTGTTACAAGGAGGCGCATTCCGGCCTCCTCGGGCGTCTTGTTGCTCTTCTTGAGGTTGCAAGGTATGCAGGCGGTAACTATGTTCGCCCAGCTGGTCTTTCCACCGCGGCTCTTGGGGATGACGTGGTCGAGGTTCAGGTCCGTTGTGGGGAATTTCCTGCCGCAATATCCGCACTTATAGTCGTAATACTCGTAGATATTTCTTCTGGTGAATTTAACCTCGGTGGTCGGAAGGCGGTCGTAGCGTTTAAGGGCTATCACCTCAGGCACGGCTATCCTGAACTCAGGCGTATGAATAAAACCGGCGGGGTGTTCTTTTATAATATCGGAAAGTTGTTTCCAGTCATCGAAGGAATACGTCCTGTATTCCTGGTCGACTACCGAAGCGTGGTCAATATAAACAAGCGATAGCGCCCTCTGCCAGGAGGTTACCTGAATGGCGTAAAAACTTCTGTTTAATACGAGTACATCTCCATACATATTGCGGTAATTATAATTGATTTCAAGTATTTTTGTCAAATTTTATAAACAAGTAAAACACAAAAAAAATAGTAATTTTAAATAAAATCGTTTATAATGTATAGGAACTGCGGGAAAATTTATGAAAAAATTAAATTTCCTTTTTACTAACAAGGGGATAGCGCTCGTAATGGCGATATATCTCCTGATCTTTGTGGCAATCATAGTGCCCATCGCCGCGGTGATGATCA